>JBDHYK010000030.1:0-19957 GCA_039811305.1 Niabella sp. | reverse complement strand
TGGCAAATGGAGAATATATGTAAATATTGCACTCTAATTTTTAAGTTTTGAAAAACCATCGCACCGGTTTACTGCTATTTTTTTTATTTGGTTTATTTCTTTCTGGAAATGGTCAGACTGAAATAAAAACCGATTCATTGGCCTTGCAACAACTAAACAAGCTTCAGGCAACTCCAGCAAAAGGTATGACGGAAGGGTTGTTTTCAACTTACCGAAAAAACCAGATCCCCTTTGCAAGAAACAAAGTAGATAATAATGCTTTTTACTCGGGGCTTATTGTAAATATACTCCGGGCAAATCAGGGTAGCTTTAATGCTGAGAATGCATTGCTGGCTGAAAGAATGATCCAGCGTGCCTTGCCGGCATTTAAAAAATTCAAGCATCGCAAGGGAAAGCCAACTTATTACTTTTGGCCGGTAGATACACCCCGTCATTTCCCAAATAGTTTTTTGGAGAAGATTTCATCGGAAAAAAGATTTTTACCCGATGATGCCGACTGTTCGGTGATCTTGTTAGAAGCGGCTAACGCTTCGGAAGAGGACAAGTACAACGCACATCTGTTGTTTGAGAAATATGCTGCCACTGACAAACGAAAAGCAATTGGCAGTTTAAAAAAATACCGCAAGTATCAGGCCTACAGCACCTGGCTGGGCTATGCGATACCTGTAGATTATGATCTTTGTGTTCACGCAAACATTCTCCGGTTTGTGGATAAGAATTATTTTAGCTGGAATGCAGCAGATAGTGCTACGGCACAACTGATATTGGCATTGATTCAGGATCGAAAACATATTAAGATGCCACGGTTTATCGCTCCCTATTACGGGCGCACCTCCATTATTCTTTACCATCTTTCGCGCTGGATGAAAGAAAATAGAAACGGGTGGATGGAGCCGGTGAAAGCATCCTTGATTGCCGATGCCAAAGCAGAACTGCAGCAAACAACATCCCCTTTGGAAATACTCCTTCTCCGAACTTCCCTGAGATGGTGGGGTGCTGATATTGATGATCCGTTGATCATCAATACTAAGGAGTTACAGAAAGATAAAACTGCTTTTTTTAGGGGAAATGTGGGTGCTTATTTGTCGGCTCCTCTAAAAAGGGTGGCAGACAGAATGGGTATCTTTACGTTTAATTTTTACTGCCCGGCTTTTAATGAGGCGCTGTTGTTGCAATATCGGGTACTTGCAAAAAATGTGCCTTTGGAAATGAAGTAGCAAGCCCAATTCTCTGCAGCAGTACAGTATTTAAGGCAGCACCGGTTTTTTGCCAATAAGTTTCTGCAAAGCAATCGCTAAGGCCCATACCGCAAGTGCGCCAACAGCGTTCAGCCATAAAAACCCGAGAGAGATTATTTTATATTCGTTTAGGAAAAAAAGAAGAATTACTAAGGCTTCCGCAATCAATGCTGCCGCAAAAACCGCATGACCTTTTACTTTTTTTGCATAAAAGGCAACCAGAAAAATCCCTAATATCGTACCGTAAAACAACGATCCTAAGATGTTCACAACCTCGATCAGACTATTGCCCCAATTGCTTACAAACATGGCTACCAGAATACAAAATATACCCCACAAAAGGGTATAAAATTGCGAGAATCGGTAGTAGTGCCTGTCGCTCTGTTCTTTTTTTGAAAATCGTTTATGAAAATCAATCATGGTGCTGGAGGCTAATGAATTAAGTGCCGCAGCAATACTTCCCCAACTGGCCATAAAAATTACGGCAATGATTAAACCAACCAATCCTACGGGCAAATAGTCCATCACAAAGCGCAAAAAAATATAATTGGTATCGTTATCCTGTCCATTATTTTTCTTTACCAGGGCTTTAATAGCGGTTCTCACACTGTCGGTTTGTGTTTGCAGGGTTTGCATTAGCGCAAGGGATTGCTCAGACCCCTGGGTCCCATATTCCGCCAGAACCGTTACTTTTTTAGCGTCAATGTTTTTTAACTGTTGCTGAAGGGTGTTGATTTCGGGTTTCAGCTCGGAGGCCTCAAGGCGGCTCAGTTCAAAATTGTTGAAAAATGCGGGGGCACTATTAAATTGATAGAAAGCAAATACCAACACACCGATTAATAAAATAAAGAACTGCATTGGCACTTTAACCACACCGTTCATCAATAGGCCCAAACGACTTTCTGTAGTATTTTTGCCAGTAATATATCGGCCCACCTGGCTTTGGTCGGTTCCAAAGTAGGAGAGCGCCAGAAAGAACCCGCCTATAATACCGCTGAAAATATTATAACGGTCGCCCCAATTAAATTGTCCGTTTTGAACTCCGGTAGTAATTACATTAAACTTACCCAATTTGCCACCGATGGTCAAAGCGTCTGCAAAGCCTATATTTTCGGGCAGATCTTTTACTACAAAGTAACCAGCCAAAAACATAGCCGCCATGATGATCAGAAACTGGATTTTCTGTGTATGCGCAACGGCTCTGGCACCACCTGCTACCGTGTAAATAATTAAAAAGCCGCCCATAAAAAGATTCGTCAGGTAAATGTTCCAGCCTAATAAAACGGAAAGAATAATTGACGGGGCAAAGATGCTAATACCTGTAGAGAGGCCGCGTTGCAAAAGGAAAAGGAAAGAAGTAAAGGATCGTGTTTTGAGATCGAACCGATTTTCTAAAAATTCATAAGCCGTAAAAACCTTCAGCTTACTAAAAACCGGTATAAAGGAAACGCTGATGACAATGGCTGCAAGGGGCAAACCAAAATAATATTGTACGAAGCGCATCCCGTCGGTATAGGCCTGACCCGGAGCCGAAAGAAAAGTTACTGCACTCGCCTGTGTTCCCATAATACTTAACAGAATCACATACCAGGGTAAATTTCGGTTTGATAAAAAATAACCTTCTAAATCCTTACTGGTACGGCTTTTGTAAATACCATACACAATAATGGATGCTAAGGTTGCGATTAATACAATCCAATCTAATTGTTTCATGAGAACCTAAGCGTCATAAAGTAAAACAATACAATTTCAGCCACCAACATCGCTGCAACAAAAATGTACCATCCTGCCCAGGTTTTGAAAAGGGGAGGTTTATTTTCTTGAAAATCATGGCTCATTGTCGTTATTTTTTTACCCGAAAATTATTTAAAAATACAATAATCAACCCAATAACCAATCCTACCAGGATGCCGAAACGTACTTTTTTTATCAGCATGCCAATAATCAGACCTAATGCAATGGCAACTATGAAAGCCATTTCACCCCTTTGAATACCGAAAACGGTTTTGTTTCCCGGTACGTTCTTTTTATTGCTGCTCATTTTCTTTTTAACGGTTGAGAGGGAAGGATAGGCGCCTCCGGCTGATTCAAAGCAATGAGGTTGGCCATCAGCCGGAAAGCACCTGGAACGGCTGCCGGCAATTCTCTGAAGAATGCCAAACCCGTATAGGTGAAATATCCTTTACCGTATTTTCCAATAATCAGACTACCGATATCGGGTTTTTCTCCGGGGTCGGCCATACTGAGTAGGGGTTGATACGGGTTGTCCCAATTTGCTGCATGGTAAAGACTGCGCTCCTGTATCCAGTTGTCAAAGTCTTGATCGTTGATCTTATTGGGGAAATTAAACACTTTGTGTGTGGGGTCGAGCAGGGTTACTTTGGCATGTTCATCTGTGATTCGGTTTCTTGATATCGTGAAATCGTAGGGTCCTATTTTGGCTTTAAGAGGCCCCAGGTTACTGCTGGTATTGTATTGTACAATAAGGTTTCCGCCTGCTTTCACATAGTCCATCAACTTGGGATAATATGCATTTAGCCAATCGTTGGTATTATAGGCGCGTACACCCGTAATTATGGCATCAAAACCAGTAAGCGGCAATGTAGCAAGGTTGGCAGCGTCTAATAGCACCACTTCATAGCCTAATTCTTCTAAAACCTGGGTTACTTTGTCGCCTGCTCCCTGGATATAACCAATTTTTTTACCCGCTGTTTTTAAGTCCAGGTTTACCATTTTTACCAATTCAGGATAAAAATATTTTATGGATGGAATATGATCGTAATTAATGGAGCGCAATACAAGAAAATAACCTGCTTTGTCGTTTTCTACCTTCTGATTGGCATAGGCTGTTAGTAGCGACACCGCTCCAACAGCGTGCCGGTTGCTCACTTTAAATTCAAAGGACTTGGTAATGCCTTTTTTGAGGTTTGCGGCGCTGTCGGTAATTTCGTTTACGTCGGCACCAGCCAGATCCACTTTTAAATCGCCACTAATATCTTTATTTGGATGCAGTTGTACCAGCACCTTTTGCGTATGCACTTTGTTTTTATCAAACAAAAGTACGCTGGGATGGGTAGAAAGGGTGGCTCGGGGAATGATGTAGAGAGGATCGTACAACTCTCCTTTAACCGGATCTGTACGGCGGTACTTTAGGGGCTGCTCATAGGTACAGTCTTTACCTGAAAAACTAACGGTGATTTTTGCCAGATATGCGGGTTCTACATCGGGTACTCCTACCAGAGTGGGATCTGTAATAGTAAAACGGCCTTCTTCCATTTTTTCACGCAACCAAAAGGGCTGGGTTATTTTTTTATCCATTGGTACGTAAAGTGTTGTGGAAAAATTATAATTGTGGTTCTTTTCCAGCGCTACAGGTTCGTTTTTCTTCCAGCCATCAACGGTTATGTTTTTTAATGTAACTGGGGTACCCAACCGGTTATTAATACTAATATTGAGTTTAATGCTATCGGTTTGCACCGCAAAGGGCTGGCTTGTCCAGGTGTCAATAAAAAGTCCGCTGGCCTGGGAGAGGATTTGTTTTAGTTCCGTCAATTTCCGGGTGCGCCAGTAGCTTGCAGGAAGTTTTTCAAACTCGTTGTACAGTTCAAGAAGTGCTGGAACTGATTTTTCGGGATGTGCCCCATCAAAACTCTTTTCGATGGCAGAGATTTTTTTTTCAAATCCCTGTCCGAAGTTTCCCAACCGCCCCCAGGTGGTATTTACCTCATCCATCAGTTCAGTATTGGGAGCGGGGCCGTTCAATGTTCGAAAATATTCCAACATTTCGCCTCTGCTGGCTGCAGAACCAAAACCCTGGCTCTTGTGTTGGCTACGGCTCAAAGCGGCGATCTCCCCATAACCCTTGCCCAACAGCGGGTTGTATCCTCCTGCATCAATTTTAAACTGGCTACTGCTGGTCGTGTTGTTGCCTCCAAAGTTGAAGGTATTCCACAAAATTCTCTTTGCCTGCCAGGGTTTCACATGTTTTAGTTGTTCGGGAAAACGATTGGGGTCGGCGGCAGCGGTAAACGCCTCGTTGGCCAATATTGCAGAAGCCGTATGATGACCATGGCCGCCTTCGCCGGTGGTGGGAAACCTTGTGATAATGATATCGGGCTGAAAGTTTCGGATAACCCAAACTACATCACTTAGAATTTTTTCTTTGTCCCATTTGGCGAAGGTTTCCTCAGGTGTTTTAGAATAACCAAAATCATAAGCGCTGGTAAAAAACTGTTCACCCCCGTCAATGCGGCGGGCAGCAAGTAACTCCTGGGTACGAATCAGACCCAGTTCTACTCCCTGTTCGTCTCCGATCAGGTTTTGACCCCCATCGCCGCGGGTGAGAGAAAGATACCCCGTGCGATAGAGTTTTTCATTGGCAAGATAGGTAATTAGCCGGGTGTTTTCGTCATCGGGATGAGCCGCAACATACAACACGGAACCCAATACCTTTAGCCGCTTAATCGCTTGAAATAGCTGCCCCGAAGCCCAGGATTGAGGCGCTTGCGAGAAAGAAGAGAAATAAAAAATTAGAAAAATTCCAGAGAATAGAACACGCTTCATGCTGCGAATATAAAAGAAAATAAAAATAGAGATTGCAAAGGATGTTGAGAATTGGCAACAGAAATTTTTTCCTAATGTGTTTTTAGAGCCATAACTCGTTGGGCAGATGAATTTATCAGATAGGGTTAATCGGGTGTTAAAACTGAGTTTTGAGGGCCAATTTGAAATAGCCAGAAAGGTCGGCAATAAACCACTTTCCCGATCCTGCAAAAAACGTTTCATTTCTTAGTAGTTTTTTGCAGGCCTTTTGTTTCTCTTATTCGTTTCACAACGAGAACGGATGGCGGTAGCCAACCTTGTTCGGCATCGGAACTGCCAGAGACCCCGATGGGTTGCTCTTATATTTTCAAAAACATCTTCTTTCTATATAAAATGTACAAAAATACCCAACAAATGGTTACATATCCCAAGCCCAGAACTACTAATCCCCACTCCTTGGGAAATAAATCGGCAATTCCCTGAAAGAAAAATTTCGTACTATGATCGAACCCGATGATCTGATCAGCCAGGTAGATGGTTAGCGGGTTTACCCCTATTACTACAAATGGGAAGGTCCATTTTCGGAATTTCCACACATCTACGATCAGATAAAAAACCGTGAACAATAGCAGGCTTAATCCGCCAACAAAGCAAACAAATGAGCTGGTCCACAAGTTTTTATTTATAGGCATTACCCTATCCCATAGCAGCCCAATCAGCAGCAGAACCGTTCCGGCGATTGCCATATACAGTACTTTTTTCATAGGAGGGTGGGCTTGCATCAGGTAGCGACCGGTGAGCATGCCTAAAAGTGCCGTGCCAATTGCCGGGAAGGTGGAGAGCAAACCTTCATTATCGCCATATGGATAACAGCAAAATTTCCCCGGAAGCAACAACCGATCCATATAGCTGGCAATATTTCCCGTCATAGAATAGTGATCGGGATCCGCAAAATCAGGCGCCTTAAAAAATGCCATAATACCCCAGTAGGAGAGCAGGATTACCAATAAGCTAATGATTTGGCCTCTAAGTTTGAAATTCATAAACAAAAGTGCAGCAAACATCCACGCTATACCGATGCGCCCTAATACGCTCGAAAACCGAATCTGCTCCACATCAAATTTTAATCCGTTATTATACAATATTCCTAATAAAACCAACAGGATGCCCCTTTTCAATACATGCCTGTACAGTCCTTTTTTGTCGCCGTTGGCCAGTCGCTTTGTCATTGAAAAAGTAAATGAAATGCCAGCAATAAACAGAAATAAAGGAAAAATCATATCGTAGGCTCTAAAGCCATGCCACTCCACGTGGGTTAATTGGCCTGCCCACCACTGTAGCACAGGAATTCCTGTAGCGGCACCTAAGGCAATAAAAAAATGTTCGCCACCCATGATCCAAAACATATCGAACCCGCGAAGTGCGTCCAAAGATTGTAAACGTTCCGTTTTAGGGATATTAATTTTTTCCGGCATCGTAATCGTTATTGAAAAAAGAGCGTAAATATAAATTAGTTTTCTGAATAGTTATTGTAAAAAGCAAGTTTTTACCTCATTTTGTTCCATTTCAAGTTGAAAATATTTAGTTTTTAAAAAAAAATATTAATCTTGCGGTCAAATGGCAAAAAAATTATTGATCGTAGAAAGCCCGGCAAAGGCAAAAACCATTGAGAAATACCTGGGAAAGGATTTCCAGGTGAAGAGTTCTTTTGGGCATATTCGGGATTTGGAAAAAGCAGGTATGGGGATTGATATTGAAAATAATTATCATCCTCGGTATATCGTAAGCGAAGGAAAACAGAAAGTGGTGCGCGAACTGAAATCCCTGGCTTCCCATTCTGATGAAGTTTGGTTAGCCACAGATGAGGATCGTGAAGGGGAAGCCATCAGTTGGCACTTGTGCGAGGTATTGGGTCTCGATCCCGGATCCACGAAACGAATTGTGTTTCATGAAATTACCAAGCCCGCTATTCAGGCTGCAGTTGCCAATCCACGTACGGTGGATATGCATTTGGTAGATGCGCAGCAGGCGCGCCGGGTGTTGGATCGGATTGTTGGTTTTGAACTTAGCCCCGTGTTGTGGCGGAAAATAAGTGCCAGCAATAATTTAAGTGCGGGCAGGGTGCAAAGTGTAGCCGTACGGCTGATAGCAGAAAGAGAGCGGGAGATTAACGCCTTTGAATCCCAGAACAGTTTTAAGATTGAAGCCGTTTTTTCGGCTAATGATCTGGCAGGAAAACTCATTCAGTTTAAAGCAGAAGGAAAAAAATATGATGCAGAACAAGATGCTGCAAAATTTTTGCAATCCTGTGTGGCTGCAAATTATACCGTAAGCGATATTTTTGTAAAACCGGGAAAACGCAGCCCCGCTCCGCCCTTTACCACCTCAACACTGCAACAGGAAGCCAGCCGAAAATTGGGTTATAGTGTAAGTAAAACTATGTTGGTAGCCCAGCAGTTGTACGAAAACGGGTTAATTACTTATATGCGTACCGACAGTGTGAACCTGAGTAATACGGCGTTAGCGGACATTACAAATTCGGTAAAAAGCCTTTACGGAGAAAATTACCATCAATTTCGGCAATATAAAACCAAGAGCCGGGGAGCCCAGGAAGCCCACGAAGCCATACGGCCAACTTATATGAACAATACCTCCGTTGAAAATAATGAATGGAAGCGCTTGTACGAACTCATCTGGAAGCGAACGATGGCTTCGCAAATGGCGGATGCACTGTTAGAAAAAACATCTGCCAAAATTGAAATTTCTACCAATAAGGAAGAATTGACCGCTACGGGCGAAGTTGTAAAATTCGATGGCTTTTTAAAAGTGTATCGCGAGGATCAGGATGAAGAAGATCTGGAAGACACCGATCTTACAGCTGGGGCGGAGGGAAGCAGCAAATTGCCTCCTCTGCAGGTAACACAAAAACTCCCCTTAGTGCAAATGAGTGCTACTGAAAAATTTACACGCCCGCAGCCACGATATACGGAAGCCTCTCTTGTTAAGAAATTAGAAGAACTGGGCATCGGCCGCCCTTCAACCTACGCCCCCACCATTTCTACCATACAAAAAAGGGGATATGTTGAAAAACGCGATAAGCAAGGAATAGAAAGGATGTTTAGAGTATTGTTGCTTAAAAACGACCAGATCAGCAAAAGACATGAGAAAGAAGTTACTGGTTTTGAAAAAGCCAAAATGTTTCCTACCGACCTGGGGTTATTGGTAACAGATTTTCTAAAGCAACACTTCGAAGATATAATGGACTACGGTTTTACTGCCCGAATTGAAGATGAGTTTGACGATGTAGCCGAAGGTAAAATGAAGTGGAACGATATGATTGATAGTTTTTACAACCCCTTTAAAACGGATGTAGAAAAAACAATTGAGCAGGCAGAACGTATCAAAGGAGAAAAAGAATTAGGCACTGAACCCGGTACGGGCAAGCCCGTAATTGCCCGAATGGGCCGCTTTGGACCGATGGTGCAGATTGGTATATCCGATGAGGGCGAAGAGGCTACTCCCCGTTTTGCTTCATTAAGAAAAGGGCAAAGCATTGAAACCATTACGTTGGAGGAGGCTTTGGAGCTTTTTAGGCTTCCGTTATCATTAGGGGAGCACGAAGGTAAAGAAGTATCTGTCAATTCAGGGAGGTATGGTCCTTATGTGAAATGGGGAGATGACTTTGTGAGCCTCCCTCGCAGCGAAGATCCGCTTGCCGTAGATTTGCATCGTGCTGTGGAGCTGATATCGCAGAAGCAGAAAGCCGATGCCCCGGTTGGGTCTTACGAAGGGAAACCCGTAACCAAAGGGAAAGGACGTTTTGGCCCCTTTATAAAATGGAACGAAATGTATATTAATGTTCCTAAACGGTATAATTTTGATCATCTTGAGCAAAAGGATCTTGAAGAACTGATCCAATCTAAAATTGAGAAGGAGGCAAACCGCTACGTTCAACAATGGCCCGATGAAAAAATTTCTATAGAGAACGGTCGTTGGGGTCCCTATATTCGGTTTGGGAAAAAAATGCTAAAAATAAATCGGAAGGAAACGGGTGAAAAATATACGGCGGAAGAACTGAGTACCATAGACCTCAACGAAATTAAAAAAATGATCGAGCTGGAATTGCCCGATGCCTTTAAAAAAAGCAAAAAAACTGTTGCCCCAAAAAAGGCGGCCGCTAAAAAAGCACCTGTGAAGAAGAAATAGCAGGATACAATTAAAATCGGGACATAGAATTTTTACCTAGCGATTTTTCACATTATTTTGTATTTCAACATAGTTTTTGTAACGTTTTTGTTCTAACAGAACCTATTTTCTCATGAGTGAGCAACAAATTTCATCTGCTGCCTACGCAGATACAAAACCTCATTATCACATTTTAAATGGCTTGCGCGGTATTGCTGCTATTACAGTAGTTTGCTTCCACGTGTTTGAGGCTTTTGCTACCAGCCACCTCGACCAAGGCATTAATCATGGATACCTCGCGGTGGATTTTTTCTTTATTTTATCGGGGTTTGTTGTGGGTTATGCCTATGATGACCGATGGAAGACAATGACCATGCGCGATTTTTTCAAACGAAGGGTTATCCGCCTCCAACCGATGGTTGCAATGGGTGCTTTTATTGGAGCCATTATGTTTTATTTCCAGGGATGTTCGGTTTGGGACGTTTCAAAAGTTACGGTGAGTGCGCTTTTGGTAGCTACGTTGTTAAATGCGTTGCTGATACCCGCTACCCCCGGTTCAGAAATTAGAGGTTTAGGTGAAATGTACCCTTTGAATGGCCCCACCTGGTCTTTATTTTTTGAGTATATCGGAAATATACTTTACGCATTATTTATTCGCAAACTTTCTACTGCAGCACTTACGGGTTTAGTTGTTATAGCTGGTTTAGGTTTAGCTGGGTTTGCTATCTTTGGGCCTTACGGAGATATTTGTGTTGGTTTTCAATTGGCTGGTACAGAATTTACCGGTGGTTTTCTTCGGCTGCTCTTTTCGTTTTCAGCAGGTTTGCTCCTTTCTCGCATCTTCAAACCCGTAAATATTAAAGGTACATTTTGGTGGAGTAGTCTGTGTATTGTTATTCTGTTGTCAGTTCCCCGTATCGGAGGAGCAGAACATTTTTGGATGAATGGTTTGTACGAAACGATTTGTTTTGCTGGAGTTTTTCCGCTTATTGTTTATTTAGGTGCTTCGGATAGAACCACAAATAAATCAGTTATTCGAATAAGCAAATTTTTAGGAGACCTGTCTTACCCACTATACATGGTGCATTATCCTTTCATTTATTTGTACTATGCTTGGGTGAAGAACGAAAATCTTACGTTTCAGGAATCTTTACCCGGTGCCATTGCTTTGGTTATCGGTAGTGGAGTATTAGCCTATATCTGTATTAAATTTTATGATGAGCCCGTTCGCAGATTCTTGACAAAACGCTTTCTTTCCAAAAAAGCTGGAAAAACCTAATACAATACAATTAAAAAAATAGACGATGCCCTGTTGGATTCTGTTACAGCACAATCGTTAGGATTGCGCCGTCTCGAATGGAACGCAGTGGAATGAGGGATCTTTCCCTTTATTCTGGGGCTCTCTCTCTTTGTTCGAGATGACCGCTCTCGACTGCTGGTTTACTGTCATCCCGAACCAAGTGAGGGATCTTTTCTTTTATTCGGGAGATACCTCCTTACAGTCGGTATGACGCTCGATATCGGCAGGATGGCGCCATCCCGAATGGAACGCAGTGGAATGAGGGATCTTATCCTTCATTCGAGAATTACCTCCTTACAGTCGGACGATCGGGACAAACGGGGTTGCATCCTATCCTGCCTGTGATTCAGGTGCACTCGGCCATTGGGTACGATGCACAAAAAAATGGAGTATGCTGCCGATAATCGGGATGCATACTCCACCAGTTATTCTATTAAGTTTCCAAAATCACTGACTACGCTTGATTCAATTGGATCACTCGATGGTTAACACGGTGCCTCCAGAGCTGTACTGACCTGGTTTGAGATTCTTTGTTGAAGAAGGAGAAAATTGATCCGTTTGATAAACCTGTAGGGGATTTACAACAGTTTTTGTACTGCTTCCTCCAAAGCAAAGGAAGAGAAAACATAACTCTCCACGAATGGTAGTATAGGTTTTATTGGGCTCAATAAGATCTATGCTAATAGTTGTGTTTGCATCGTACACTTTTATGGGAACACGGGCAATATTTGCTGTTTTTTTAGTGTCGGTAGTGCATACTTGTTGTACTGAGTTTGTTAAGTACATTGGGCCAAATTTACCAGCGCTACTGCTTTCAGTCGTAATACCCAAAGCTACCTCGCCACATATATTTTTATTGGGTGTAATCATTGCAGAAAGATTTACTTCTTTGTACACGTACAGTTTGATCGCTTTATTGTGCGCAGTACCGGATTCGGTTTCTTTAAACTTCACATTTAAAGTATAAACTCCAATTTCCGGAATCGTAATAGTTGCATCGTTGCCTGATGCTATTTGTTTGCCGTTTACATTCCATTGAATATCATGAACCTTTCTATGAGATTCACCAACTCTCAATTTTGTCTGCGTGTTAAAAGGAATACTCAGAGTTCTGTCAATTTCATTTGCGTTTTGATTCCCGTTGAAGGAGGCCGATGTAGCAAAAAAATCATCAGACAAACCTTGTTGTTTAAAATCAGAAGTAGGGGCATTAGAAATAGGGAAGGGGGCTAATTTTCTGCAACTTGTTAAAACTGTAAGCAGTAGCACGACGGAAAGAAGGATTGAACGTTTCATATTTAAATGTTTTAGTAAAAAAAATTGTTTTTAAATTCTTAACTCAAAGGTACCCTTGCTCAAAAGGAAAGTCAATCCCGAAAACAATGGTTTTTGAAAATACCAGTTTTTGGGGATAGCTTCTATCCCCACTCACCGGTTTTGGGTATTTTTCGATGGCATATAAGATTTTTTAAGTAATAGTTGTAATTTGCTCTTATGAACAAAAAAATGTGGGTGATTTTGTTTAGCGTTTTATTGCACAGCAGCGAGGCTTATAGTGCGCAGTTGCTGCGTCCTGTTGTTCATCAAATAGATTCAATTCCATTTTTTTCTGAAACGGCATTGCAAACGGGAACCTACTCCATTGAGGATACTTTATTTGTAAAGAAGGGCTATAATACGCATCGGAATTATAGTTTCAATTTAAAGCCCCGAAAGCGCGATCAAACAATCCATCTCAGCATCTATAATACAGATACTTCTAAAATGGAACTAATTGTTGAGCTTACGAACCCATTACTAAAACACGTTGATTTTTATACTGTAAAATCCAATAAACTTGTTGACAGTCTTCATACGGGTTCACAATATAAGTTTAGCCACCGATATAGAGATTTTCCCAATTTTTTGTACCCTATTCAACTGCCGGCTCATACGGTAGTGGATTGTTTTATCCATGTTCGTGCAGGGGATCTGTCGGGAGATTTTCGCCTAATGGTATGGAATAAAGAGAGCCGCTTTGAGTACCGGGTGGAAGAGACAAAATATCTAAGTTATTTTTTTGTTGTTAGTCTTAGTTTTCTTTTCCTGCTGGGTGTAGCAATATCCCTAACCCGGCAGCGGTATCATTGGTATTATTTCATTTACGCACTTTTTGGATTCTTACACATTTACGCTATGGTGGGTCTTGGATTCAAAAATCTGTGGCCAGCCTATCCGCAATTTCAGAACTCAAGTATTCTTTTAATTGCAAACGTGTATCAGGTTTTTGGGTTGTTGTTTGTGAAGGAATATTTTAATCTGCCGGAACATATGAAGAAAATAGGCAAGGTGTTTGATGTACTTGTAGCTCTGGGAATATTGTTTGGCGTACTCGTTTTGTATGTCATGCTCTTTCACCGCATTCAACCCTTGTGGATCATTTTTCTCAATCTGTTGCTGTTTTTTTTATCGGCGTTACTCATCTGTTTTGTAGCTG
Organism: Niabella sp.; assembly: GCA_039811305.1. Taxonomy (GTDB): domain Bacteria; phylum Bacteroidota; class Bacteroidia; order Chitinophagales; family Chitinophagaceae; genus Niabella. Next base: position 6,216 of record JBDHYK010000030.1, on the reverse strand, counting down.
TTTTCTCAATAAAGATTAAAAGACTAAGAGCCGATTCTCTTTGGTTTATTGTCGGGTTTGCTCCTCATGCGTATTGTATTTTTCTACAATGTTTACGACCGCTTGGATTCTTTTCGGATAATCAGGAACTGTGGTTTGCCCATTTTGTTCCGGTGTATATTGAAACGATCTACCCGCCCAACTTTCTTTTGTGGGCCGTGCTTTGGGAAATGGTAATTGTTTTTTGGCTGATCATAAAACGCTTAGAAAGATTGTATAACGATAACAAATCCATGATGCAACAATTGGCTCTGCAAAAAGAAAAAAATATGGGTACGTTGTTAGTGGGCATTGAAGAAGAGCGGCAACGAATTGCCCAGGAATTACACGATGGTAGCGGTATGGCTTTATCTGCTTTAAAAATGAAGCTTCATTTATTAAAAGAAAAAGAAGAAGTCCGCTCTGAGTATGAAACAATTGGGATGTTGATGGATGATGTGGACCGTATTTATGATGAAATCAGGAACATTTCGCATAATTTGATGCCAAAGACCCTTAGTAAATTAGGGCTCTATGCAGCAATAGATGAGTTAGTAAATCAGTTTAAAATTGCAGCGCCCCATATTCATTTGAATTATTATAGGAAAACGAACGTAAATTACTTTACAGAAACAACGAAAATTTTTATATATCGAATTCTTCAGGAACTGCTTACCAATATTGTGAAACATGCTGCTGCAAAAGATGTTACCCTACAAATCATTAGGCATAGCGATGTGCTTATGCTTACAATTGAAGATGACGGTATGGGATTTGATATGAGAACAAAGAAAAATGGCATCGGACTCACCAGCATCAAATCGAGAGTGCAGTTACTTGGCGGTGAATTAAGTATTGATACGGCTCCACAAAACGGCACATTTATTAGTATTTCTATCCCCGTTTCTCACTTATAACAACCCATTCTTGTTGGCAAAGGAAATAAGCTCAGCAGTATTTTTTACTTCGCATTTGGCTAATATATTCTTTCTGTGGGTATCTACAGTATTGATGCTGATATATAATTGTTTGGCTATTTCTGCGCTTTTCTTTCCCTCAGCAATCATTTTTAATACTTCAAATTCTCGCTTAGAAAGTAGGTCTTTTATAGTTGAACCTGCGTCTTCTGTTGTATCGGGTGAAGGGATATTTGTAAAAGATTCAATAATTTTGTCTTCTACGGTTTTGTCTAAAAAACGTTTTCCCGCAGCAGTTGATTTTACAGAATCAATTAGTTCTTCTTTGCCAATATTTTTTAAAACATAACTGATAGCGCCCGATTTCAGTGCTTCGCGAATAAGCGCAATGTCATCGTACCCTGTAAGCATCATAATATTTTGATTGGGATAGATGCTCAGAATTTCCTTTACACATTCTATGCCATCTTTTTCCGGCATACTCATATCCATTAAAATCACATCGGGTAAAAAAGAAGCTACCATGTCGGCAATCGCCAGCGGATTATTGCAACCCACAACAATATCAATTTCGGGCACACCTTTGAGCAATGAGGTGATTCCATCAATAATGATCTGTTGGTCGTCAACAATTAAAACTTTTATTTTCTTTAAAGCCATTTCTCTTAGCACAGGTTTATAATTTGTCAAAAATAAGGATTGAGTGGGTTACACTTCACTTTTTAACATCACTATTTGCTTCTTAATTTTTAGTAATATTAACCCCCATTCAACAAAATATAGGCAATAATACTGGCAAAATAACCGGTCAGTACAATCCAGGATATTTTTCTCAGATACCAGCCAAATTTAACGTGTTCAATAGCCATAACAGCAACACCTGCTGCCGACCCGATAATAATGGCACTGCCTCCTGTGCCCGTGGTGAGGGCTATAAATTTTCCCAAAATCTGTGATCTGTGGGAAAATCTGCCAGGCTGTACATGCCCTGCACCGCAGCGACCAAAGGCACATTATCCACTAATGCAGAAAGTAGCCCTAAGGTAGTGCCAATGGCATAATCGTTTTTAAGGGTATTGTCCAAAAAATCTGCTACATCAACCAGCAAACCGAACGACTGCAAAGCAGACACTGCCAGCAGGATTCCCAAAAAGAACTGGATACTGGCCGTGTCAATATTGGAAAGCGCAGTAGTAAGCGATTGATCTGGCCGACTTTCGTATTTTTTATGGATCAGCATGGTGATGATCCATAAAAAGCCCAATGACAACATCATACCCATAAAGGGTGGCAGATGGGTTACGGTTTTAAAAACGGGAACCATTACTAACCCTATAATTCCCGATATTAAAATAATCATTCCATCACGCCGTTCTTTTGGCGTGGCTGTAAACTGGATTCTTTCTGTAATATATTTATTCTTAAATCTTCTGGAGATGATTAAAAGTGGTATGACACAACTCACCAACCCAGGCAGAAGCAACATTTTTACAATATTAAAAGCCGTGATTTGCCCACCGATCCAAAGCATGGTAGTTGTTACGTCGCCCAGAGGAGACCACACACCACCGGCGTTGGCAGCAATAATCACCATGGCGGCAAACCACAATCTGTCTTCTTTGTCATCAAGTATTTTTCCGCAAAGAGACACCATTACAATGGACGTGGTGAGGTTATCAAGTATTGCCGAGAGGAAGAAAGTCAATATGGCGATGATGATAAGCAGTTTTTGTTTGTTTTTTGTTTTGATTCTTTCGGTAATGATATCAAAACCGTCGTGTTGGTCTATCAACTCCACAATTGTCATGGCACCCATCAGGAAAAAAAGAATGGAAGCTATTTCCCCAAGATGGTGCATCAATTGGGCGCTTACCTGTTCTGGTGCGCTACTTTGCAATATATAAATCACCCAGCAAATCACCCCGGTTAGTAATGCCGGTGCCGCTTTGTTGACCTTTAAATTGTGTTCCAGTGCAATTGCCAGATACCCTAAAACAAAAACTGTAACTAATAATGCAGAGACCATAAATAGTTTTGCGTTCTGTGAAAAAAAATCAAAGCGATTCGTTTATTTTTTCAATTCCATAATCTGAACTTTATTGGTGCCATCCGTCGTTTTCCATTTTTGTTCTTTCTTTTTATGCACCAGCATCACCCAGGTTTTCGAAAACTCAGAACCGGGGCTTTCAATTCCAATATAAGGTCCGGTCACATACCAGCCCAACTTAGAATTATCGGAATGTTCTTTTCCCAAAGCCGTGTAGCGTATGTTTTTTTCGCCTTCACCATTCTTTTTCAATTTCAGAGTACCAATATCTTTTAAAATGAGGACGGGTTTGCCCGGTTCGTTTATTTCATATTTTACAATTTTCCAGGTGCCTGCCAGTTTGGGTGAGCAGGAAAAAAGTGAAATCGAAACAAGAATCAGAACAACAATAGAATATTTATTTTTCATTATACGATTCATCATTTTCAGCAATCCTTTATTCAATGGATTATTTGTTATTTGACCTTAAACGGGTAAAAGTAAATAGAAATATTCAGATTTGGGCATCTCTGGGATGGGGTAGAGGCTGGGAACCGCATTGCAACAACATCAGGAAAGCTGTATTTTCTGATTACATGTTTTTGGTTGCCATCCTAATATTGTTTTTAACTTAAACCCGATTCAAACGGATGCACGATGGACAACACAGGCATACTGGCTTCTTTCAGGATGTATTCTGTGTAGTTTTCCCCAAAAATATTGTACCACTCTTTTTCCTTTGTGGCGTTGATAACAATCAGATCGTCTTCTTTTTCTTTAGCCGTTGCGATCACCTGCATGGGAACATTTTTTGTAGAAGTGGGGCTAAGTTGAGGGATATAAGAGGTAATCCCATTATTTTTAGCCGCCTCAATAAGTTCCTCCATTTTTGAAAGATCGGGTTGTCCAAAACAAATCAGATGCAGTTCCGCGTGGTCTTTATCTAAAAAAGGTTTGGAGTAGGAAAGTTTTTCCTTTACACCCTGTACATCCCGAACGGGAAATAGTACGTTCCCAAATTGTAATTTTTTAAAATTTAAAGGGATGGTAAGAACCGGACAATTTATTTTTTTTACAATACTATAGGTTTTTGAGTCACTAAAGTATTTTTTTCCCATCGTTTGCACTCCAATAATCAAAAGGTCACTTTTGTTTTCTATGCAGTATTTATTTAAAAACTCCGTAACGCCACCCACACGGGCATAAATTTTTATAACCAACTGATGTTTAGAAAGAATATCATCCCGGTATTTTTTTAGCCTTTCGTATGCAGCACCAACAAACTGGGGCTTTTTGTTCCTTGATTCTGAGGGAGATATAGCATGAACCAGGTCGAGGTTCGCGTTGTGCTTTTTTGCCAGTTCTATAGCGTAATTCAGTGCGTTATCTGCTTCAGGACTAAAATTTGTTGCTACGACTATCTTGCTGATATAATATTTCATCTTCAATAACCTAAAACGAAAATAAGAAGCATTTATTATAAAGAACCAAAAAAACTAGTAAATGGTTGCATTTTTTTGTAAAGGTTGCTGGTTTTGCAAGCTTTTTCATCGAAGAAAGGCGAACCATTCTGTCCCAAACTCTTTGTTGAGTTTGAAAAATTCTAAGTTCATATTTGATTGAATATCAACTATTTATAAAAAAAGAAAAAATAGTGGTTCCATATTTTTTCTCAAAGCTATATTTCTCAAAGTCTTTGTAATCGTTTCTTGGAGTGTGTTCCAGTACGAAAATACCACCCACAGACAGCAGATTCTTTTCAACAATCAGGCGGGGCAGTTCATCTATAGTAGCAAGTGCATAAGGCGGGCCGGCAAATATAAAGTCGAAGGAACTGCTGCAACTATCTAAAAATTTAAAAACATCCATATTAAAGAGTTTTATATTTTTAAGTTCTAAGGAAGCCGCTGTTTTTTTAATAAATCCAAACATGGCAGTATCCTGTTCCACGATGGTGAGTTCACCTGCGCCGCGGCTTGCCAGCTCAAAACTAATGCTGCCCGTACCGCCAAACAGATCTAAAGTACGGATACAATCGAAGTCAATACGATGTTGCAATACATTAAAAAGCCCTTCTTTTGCTATATCGGTGGTGGGTCGGGTATAAGGCATTTTAGCCGGAGGGTGAATACGCCTTCCACCCAATGAACCACTGATTATGCGCATGTACTTAAAAGATAAAGTGAAGTAAATAAATGAGAGGCCGGAAATTCAAGTGTTGCCGGTAGTACCCAGTCAGCCTGCTGAAATTCTATATGAATAAAATAAAGATAAAGTGTTTTATACAAACTTGAACCCTCCTCTACAAGCCCGGAGAGCTTTATCAAAACGGTTTCCTGCAGTAAATTGTAGTTTTTGCATGCCCTGAGTGCATAAAACAGTACATCAGCCGGAGAAGAATAGGGATAAGTTTGCGCCAGTAACACCTTTTCATCTTTTCGTGCTACTAATAAAAATGAGTCATTAAAAACTACTATCTCCAACAAGCCTTTGTCTGTAGGTGCGGGTCTATTTTCGATCCAAACGCTTTTTAGATGCTTCAAACGGTACGCTTCAAAGTTGTTATTCAGATTTTGTTGAAGTTCCTGCCTGATGGTGTAAAAGTTGGAGATATTATAAGCTGCGATGGATTCCCGGATAAGGATTTCCCTTGTATCAGCACCGTTCAAGTAGAGGGAGGCGAGAGGTTCTTCCTGATATAGTTCTGTGGGTACCAGTATATTGGTATTGTTGTCAATACCAATTACCACCCGTATCGGATTCATTTTTAGTTGTGGATAGTGGTGTAGAAGAGTATCGAACCTATTATTTCGATTCTCTTTGGTTCCGAACCACCGCAATTCTGTAAGAAGGTTGCGAGACGGGTTGTAAAGTGCATAACCCAAATAGTCTGTGCCAAGTAAAATACTTACTACCTGAGGCTCAGATGCATCGAGTGAACCTGATGTGATATAAAACTGCTCTTGCAATTCAGTCCTTTTAAGGCGCAAACCTACATAAAACCTGTCTGAAAGCAAGCAGGTTTTAATGGAAACTCATTTTTTTAAAACAATATTGTTTCTTTAAATTTAATTTTTGACCAATGAATCCTCTTAAATTGAGGAGGGTCTGATGGATTGTCCAAATCTACAGGCTTACTACAAAATGGAGGAACTAAACTTTTTTTGTTTCGCAAAGTCAAACAAAAAATTAGACGTTATGATCCACTTGTTTGTTAAAGTAATCCTATTTGCTATCCTCTGTTTCGGTTGTAAG
>JBDHYK010000029.1:0-20039 GCA_039811305.1 Niabella sp. | reverse complement strand
CTGTATTTTTTCAGCCGCCTGGCGTTTTACAAGCCTAAAGCAAAAAAAGAATCACAACAACACCCTGTGTCGGTGATCGTATGTGCAAAAAACGAAGAAGAAAACTTAGCTAAAAACCTACCCGGGCTTATTTTTCAGCAATACGAAAGCTCAAAACAAATTGTTGTGGTGAACGACAATTCAACCGATGATTCCAAATATGTACTACAGGAGTGGAACAGAACGTTTAAAAGCCTCACAATCATAGATTTAGAGCAAGAACCTAAATTGATTATGGGTAAAAAATACCCGCTATCCGTTGGCATACGCGAAGCCAAATATGAAATATTGCTACTGACGGATGCAGATTGTGTGCCCGTTTCGGAATACTGGATTCAACAAATGCAAGACGCTTATGAGGATGGCATAGATATCGTATTGGGCTATGGGGCGTATCAGAAACTCCCGGGCTTTTTAAATAAACTCATCCGATTCGAAACTTTTCACACAGCAATGCAATACCTGTCCTATGCCTTAGCAGGCAAGCCATATATGGGCGTAGGCCGGAATCTGAGTTACAAAAAAAGGCTGTTCATCGAAAACAAAGGGTTTACTTACATAAATCACTTACCGGGGGGCGATGATGATTTGTTTATAAATAAAGTAGCTACAAAAACCAATACTGCTATTGTAATAGACCCTCTGTCTCACACCCAAAGCACTCCAAAAACCACCTGGAAAGAATGGAAATGGCAGAAGAAAAGGCATTTTAGTACCAGCAAATATTATAAGCTAACGCATAAGTTTTTATTGGGTTTGTACAGCACGGCTCATTTTCTGTTTTATTTTTCCGTGGTGGCAGCCGCAATTTTTTATGATTGGAAGATTGTTTTGGGAATTGCCTTGTTGAAATCGGCCTTGCAGGCGCTGGTTTTTGGAAAAATCATGAAAAAACTGAACGAAACCGACCTTATAAAATGGATTTTTGTAATGGATCTTTGGATGGTGGGCTACTACCTATTTTTTGCTCCCTCCGTTTGGAAAAAGGAAAGCCGATCCTGGTAACGAATTTTTTTTAAAAAGTTTGACGGGTAATCTGGAGTAGCGTGCAAAACAGAACGGCAAACCCAGGCACAGGCAAATAAGAGCAGGATTTAAAGATTCTGAAAATGGAAGAATAAATTCGTAAAAAATCCTCAACTCACAGGCGCTAAATAAAAAAGCACCTACCGTTTCAATTGTAAGTGCTTTATAATCAATGTGGAGGATATCGGAGTCGAACCGACGACCTCTTGCATGCCATGCAAGCGCTCTAGCCAGCTGAGCTAATCCCCCAGAAGGGCTGCAAATGTAGGTGATAAATTGAAAGTAACCAATTTTAAAGAAAAAAAACTGAGCCCGTTTAAAAATATTTAAAGTGCTGATAGCTGAAATATCTGTCAAAAAATCGTAACTTTCAGAAAATTTAACATTTACGGCTATGACAGACCAACAAAAAGAAGAAGTAAGGATAGCAAAAGTGTATCATGATATGGGTGCTGCTATTTCTGCAAAAGAAAAATTAGAAGAAGCCGGTATTCAGGTGGTTATGGAAGATTTGAACGTAGGTGGCCTGACTCCTCTGGCAGGGATTGAACTAATGGTGCTTTCGTCCGATCTTGAAAAATCGCTTGAAATACTGGGCGAGTAAATACAACTCCTAACGCTTGCAAAAAGGAGAACGGGCTGGCGTTTCAAGGTTCGCAAATGCTGACCCTGAAACATCGGTTTTCGTTGCAAAAACAACATACTCCTACACTATTTTAACAAGAATAAATAGCAAACTGCCAAACTTTACGTAGGTTTGCAGCATGCAATTACTGGATGGGAAAAAAACAGCTAAAGCAATACTCGATACCCTGGAAATAAGTGTGGCGCAACGGAGTACCGCAGGAAAAAAGGTTCCACATTTGGCTGCCATTCTGGTAGGGAATGATGGTCCCAGTCAGACTTATGTAGCTTCCAAAGTAAAAACCTGCCACCAGTTGGGCTTTGTTTCCACCATGATCCACTTTGCAGAAGACACTACGGAGTTACGCCTTCTGGAAAAAATTGAAGAATTGAATGAGGATATGGATGTGGACGGAATCTTAGTACAACTCCCCCTCCCCAATCATATATCGGAGAAAAAAGTGATTGAAGCCATTTCGCCCAGCAAGGATGTGGACGGTTTTCACCCGGAAAACATTGGAAAAATGGTTTTAGGCGATACTGAAGTGTTTTTGCCGGCTACCGCTTATGGGGTGATGTTGCTTTTGGAGCATAACCGAGTGATAACCAAAGGAAAACATGCTGTAATTCTTGGGCGCAGCCATATTGTAGGCCGGCCGCTTAGCATTTTATTGAGTAACAACTCCAATCCTGGCAACTGCACCGTAACACTCTGTCATTCCAAAACCGAAAACCTGAAAGAAATTTGCCTAAGTGCAGATATTATTGTGGCGGCATTAGGAGTGCCCGAATTTTTAAAAGCAGATATGGTACCGGAAGGAGCGGTAGTTATTGATGTGGGCATTACTCGGGTAGCAACCAATACTACAAAATCAGGATATAAAATTGTTGGCGATGTAGATTTTAAAGAAGTGGCCCCCAAATGCTCCTATATTACCCCTGTGCCCGGCGGCGTAGGCCCTATGACGATTGCTGCATTAATGAAAAATACCTACCACGCTTGTATTGAGCGTAATTAAGCGTATCTACAGGAGTATAGACCAGCAATTATTTTACATTATTACGGATGATGAGAGCAGCAACAAACAAAAATCAGGAAGCCCAAAGCAATTCATTGCCTGGCAGTTCCGGTATTTATTCGGTTATGGAACATTTTTACACCATCCAGGGCGAAGGCCAGCATCAGGGGAAAGCTGCTTATTTTATACGGTTGGGAGGTTGCGATGTGGGCTGCACCTGGTGCGATGTAAAGGATAGTTGGAACCGGGAAGGGCACCCTCAACTTACGGTACAGGAACTGGTTGCCGCTGTAAAAAATACACCCGCTGCTATAGCCGTCATAACTGGAGGAGAACCCACACTTCACGACCTTCAGCCCCTAACAGCCGCTTTACAAAAAGAAAATATTGCTACTCATATCGAAACCTCGGGGTCTTCTCCGCTCACCGGCTCCTGGAACTGGATATGTGTGTCGCCAAAAAAATTTAAAGCACCTCTTACTGACCTATTATCCAGAGCTCATGAGCTAAAAATTGTAGTCTTTAATAAATCGGACTTTGACTGGGCTGAAAAACACGCTGGTTTTGTATCCAATACCTGTAAACTTTTCCTGCAACCCGAATGGAGCCGATCTGAACCCATGACTCCCCTGATTATTGATTACATTAAGGAAAATCCTCAATGGGAACTGAGCCTGCAGATTCATAAATTCGTTAATATTCCATAGCTCAGTACCCGAAAAATCAAATTCCGGAGGCAGGCTTAACCCGCTTTGACCATTAAAGTCAGCCCTTATACAGGAGTGGTAGGCTCATTGCCAGATACCTATACTCTCAATCAACTGGTTTTCCGAACTCTAATCAGTTGTCTGACAAAATATTGTATTAGGTGATTGAGTTTTCCAACAAACACTTAATTTTGTGGACGATGAAAGTCTTTGGTCTCATATTTTCGCTGTATTTGCTTACCCTGGCCGCTCTGCCTTGTGTAGATGTGCATAACAATTGCACTACAGAGTCAATAAAAATAGAGACGCAACACGATAATCATTCCACCCCAGAGCATCACGATGCTTGTAGCCCTCTTTGTACTTGCGGGTGTTGTGGAAACACGGTAAATTTTAGCTTTCAGAAATTCAGAATCAACGATTTAAAGCCAGACTACTCGAAAACTTTATTATTTCCCCTCCGGGACTTCTTTTTCAGTTCCAACTACTCCGCCAACATTTGGCAGCCGCCTAAAATGGTTGTGTAATTATTGAAGTGGCTTACCCTTATTTTTCGTGATCCTTCTTCGCCGAAGTTACAAAACTCGTAATACGGGGTAACAGATCCTAAGTAGTTCACCATTAATCATTTACAAAGGTGTTAGATAAAATTATCAAATTTAGTATCAGGAACAAACTGGTAATCGGAATCCTGACGATCGTTTTAATTGTTTGGGGTGTTTGGAGTGCAGTAAAACTACCGATTGATGCCGTCCCCGATATTACAAACAATCAGGTACAAATTATTACTGTTTGTCCCACCTTAGCCGGTCAGGAGGTAGAACAGTTGATTACCTTTCCCATTGAACAGAGCATTGCAAATCTGCCCGATCTGGATGAAGTGCGAAGTATTTCAAGGTTTGGATTGTCCGTAATCACGGTGGTTTTTAAAGAAAATGTAGATATTTATTTTGCAAGGCAGCTTGTAAATGAAAAACTGAAGCTTGCTGAAGAAAAAATACCAAAAGCACTGGGCACACCCGAACTGGCACCGGTGAGTACCGGCCTCGGAGAAGTATATCAATACATCATACACCCCAAAAAAGGAAGCGAAGGCAAGTATGACGCAAAAGATTTACGAACGATGCAGGACTGGATAGTGGCCCGCCAGCTATACGGCACACCCGGTATTGCCGAAGTAAATAGTTTTGGCGGCGAATTAAAGCAGTATGAAGTAGCAGTGAACCCAGAACGCCTAAAAGCCATGGATGTAAGTATTCCAGATATTTTTAGAGCTTTAGAACAAAACAATCAGAATACAGGCGGGGCTTATATTGATAAAAAACCCAACGCTTATTTTATAAGAGGTATCGGAATTGCAACTTCTTTAGAAGATATCAAAAACATTGCGGTGAAGACTTCCGGCAATATACCGGTTTTCATAAAAGATGTTGCTGATGTCAGGTATGGTCATGCCATCCGTTACGGAGCATTAACTTATAATGGGGAAGTAGATGCCGTAGGTGGTGTAGTAATGATGTTAAAAGGCGAAAACAGCAACGAAGTAGTTAAACGGATAAAAGAAAAGCTACCTACCATACAAAACTCGCTGCCCGATGACATTACCATTGAACCTTATTTAGACCGCACCGAGTTGGTGGGGCGAGCGATCCGTACGGTGGAAAAAAACCTTTTAGAGGGAGCGCTGATCGTAATTTTTGTGCTGGTTCTGTTTTTGGGAAATTTAAGGGCGGGGCTTATCGTAGCCTCGGCTATCCCTTTATCGTTGTTGTTTGCACTGGCCATGATGCGTGTATTTAATGTTAGTGCAAATTTAATGAGCTTAGGTGCAATTGATTTTGGGCTGATTGTGGATGGTGCCGTAATTATTGTAGAAGCTACGCTGCACCATTTAGGAATTCGAAAATCTACCCAAAAATTATCGCAAAAAGAAATGGATGAGGAAGTTTTTCAGTCGGCGTCAAAAATTCGTCATAGCGCAGCTTTCGGAGAAATTATTATTCTGATCGTATATATTCCCATTCTTAGTTTAGTAGGTATTGAGGGAAAAATGTTTCGACCGATGGCGCAAACAGTTGGTTTTGCCATTTTAGGTGCTTTGATTCTTTCACTAACCTATATTCCTATGATGTGTGCCTTGTTCCTGCCCAAAAAAACAAGTCTTTCAAAATCCTTTAGCGACCGAATGACGGAAAAACTGCAAAAGCTGTATCAGCCTTTGTTGGTGCAAGCCCTGAAAATAAAATACTGGTTAATTTCCGGAGCCATTCTATTATTTGCTGTAAGTTTATTTGTATTTGGTCGGATGGGGGGAGAATTTATTCCACAGTTGCAGGAAGGCGATTTTGCATTTCATTGTATTTTACCGCCGGGAAGCTCCCTCAATCAAAGCCTTGAAACCTCTATGCAGGCGTCTCGTATCATTAAAAATTTTGATGAAGTAAAAATGGTCGTTGGCAAAACCGGATCTGCCGAAGTACCTACCGACCCTATGCCTCCTGAAGCAACCGACCTCATGATCATCCTAAAACCCAGAGGAGAATGGAAACAAAAGAAAAGCTATAGCGAGCTGGGCGATGAAATGATGGAGGCATTGGAAAACATACCCGGTGTGTTTTTTGAAAAAAACCAACCCATACAAATGCGTTTTAACGAGTTGATGACCGGTATTCGCCAGGACGTAGCCGTAAAGATCTTTGGAGAGAACTTAGATACGCTGGCAAAATATGCCACTCAGGTAAACAAAACCATACAGGAGGTACGGGGAGTTGCTTCACCTCAGGTAGAAAAAGTGGGTGGTTTGCAACAAATCAATATCGAATATGACCGAACAAGAATTGCCAATTACGGGTTAACGATTGAAGGCGTAAACGACATCGTTAGTACCGCATTTGCAGGAAAAAGCGCCGGAGTGATATTTGAAAACGAACGAAAATTTGACCTGGTGGTTCGTTTGGACAGCACCTACCGAAACAGTATTGACGACGTTAAAAACCTGATGATACCCTCCAGCACCGGTACTCAGATTCCTTTGTCGCAGGTAGCAACGGTGCAGTACAAAATTGGTGCGGCACAAATCAGCCGCGAATCGGGCAAACGGAGGATTGTGATAGGCTTTAATATTTCAGGGCGGGATGTACAGTCTGTTGTGCGTGAGATTCAAACGAATCTAGCTGATAAAATAAAACTCCCTACCGGATATTATTTTACCTACGGCGGACAGTTTGAGAATATGAAAGAAGCCAATAATCGTTTGATGATTGCAGTTCCACTATCGCTCCTGCTCATTTTTGTGCTGCTCTATTTTACGTTTCATTCCATCAAACAAGCGGGATTAATTTTTACCGCTATCCCCATGAGTGCAATCGGAGGTGTATTTGCTTTATTATTGCGGGGGATGCCTTTCAGTATCAGTGCCGGAATTGGATTTATTGCACTTTTTGGTGTGGCCGTTCTCAACGGGATTGTTTTAATCGGTACGTTTAATCAATTAGAAAAAGAAGGATGGAACAATTTGTTGCGACGCGTTTTGGAAGGAACAAAAATAAGGCTGCGTCCGGTGCTAATGACCGCTACAGTAGCATCATTAGGGTTTTTACCCATGGCAATTAGCACCAGCGCGGGAGCAGAAGTACAAAAACCATTGGCCACCGTTGTTATTGGTGGGTTGATTACCGCCACACTCCTTACACTGTTTGTGATACCCGCACTTTATATCATCTTTAATACGAAGTTACAGATTCCAAAAAATATAAAAATGAGACAAAAAACAGGTACGCTGTTGGTAGCATTAGTAGCCCTTTGCAGTCTCCAGCTAAAGGCACAACCTGCACGAAGCATCACTGTTGCTGAGGCGGTTGCCGAGGCGCTCCACAATAATCCGGCAGTACAATTAGCCAACCTCAATACGAGCGTGGTACAGGCTTTGGCACCTACATCGAGGGAGTTGCCCAAACTCGACTTTACTGCACAATTAGGGCAGTACACCAGTTATCGGTTTGATGAAGCGTTTCAAATTTCACAAACAATCCCCTTCCCTACCGTGTTCCGTACCAAGAGAGAAAAAATTGAAGCTCAAGTTAAGCGAAAGGAATGGGACAGAGCGATAACAGAAAACGAACTCAAAAGAGAAGTGAGAAGTAGTTATTACCAATTGGAGTATTTATTGCACAATCAGCTAAAGTTACAGGTTCTGGATAGCTTGTTTGATGAGTTTATTGCCATTGCGAAAACACGTTTTAAAGCTGGCGATATCAAAAAAGTGGAAATAAGCACCGCCGAAACCCGCAAAGGAGAAATAAATTTGTTACAGCAACAAAATGAAACCTATATCAATACAGTTCACCAATATTTGAAAACCCTGTTGAATACAACGGATAGCCTAACCCTGCCTATTACTCCATCTTATCAACCTCTTTCCTTTCAAGACCTGCTGGATAGCAATCGTATCAAAAAGCACCCTGCAATACAAGCCCTGTATCAGGATATTGAAGTAGCAGAACAGGAAAAGCAAGTGGAGAAATCACTGGCGCTGCCCGATTTTACCCTCGGATATGTGAACCAGTCTTTAACGGGCTTTCAAAACGTTAATGGTACTGAAAAGTTTTTTAACTCGGGCAATCGGTTTAACTATGTTACAATCGGTATTGCCATACCGCTGTCTAACAGAGCCACGAAGGCAAGAATTCAATCGCTCGAATACCAAAGGCAAGCATCAGAAACAGAGGCTCGCTTGCAACAACAAACCCTCACAACTCAGTTAAAAAGCACCGTACAACAATATCGGCAGGATCTGAGACAGTACAACTATTACCGACGCCTGGCATTGCCCAACGCCAGAGAAATAGTACAGGCAGCCCATATAGGCTATAAAACAGGAGATATCTCGTACATAGAATATCTTTATGCCTTGCAAACTGCAACGGATATTGAGTTGAAGTATCTGCAATCCATCTGGCAAATCAACCAATCAGTAATCAGCATCCAGGCGTATCTTAATCATTAAAAACTAAATAGAAAAACAAAAACAGGAGTAGATTCCCTGCTGAATTGAGAATCATTAATGACAAAAAAACATCAGATGAAAACAGGAGTTCAAATATTTCTTATAGCAATAATTGTGTTACTTTGCGAAGGCTGTGGAGATCATCAGGCTGCTACAAAAGACAGCGAGCACGCAAAAGAAAACAAACCCGCTGGGGTTATTGAAAGTCATTCTGTAAACGAAACGCAGCCCACAGTTACATCGCTGACTGCAGATCAAATAAAAACAGTTGGCATTGCCTATGGCGGTATCGAATTGAAAGAGCTGACAGCAACCATCCGAGCCAATGGCAACCTTAATGTTCCTAACAACCATAAAGCAAATGTTACCTCTTTGTACGGAGGTGTTGTAAAAAGTATTCATGTGCAATTAGGCAGCCCGGTACGGAAAGGCCAGGTGATTGCAACAATTTCAAACCCACAGTTCATTCAACTACAGGAAGAATACCTGACCACAGGAAGCCAGATTACATTAGCCGAACAGGAATATAGCCGGCAAGTAGAGATGTTTCAAAACAATGCAGGCGCGAAGAAAAATTTACAAACTGCAGAAACAGAACTTAGGGTATTAAGAACAAAAAGGGCATCCCTACAAAAGCAGATTCAATTAATGGGCATCTCCCCTTCTAGGGTTTCCAATAGTGGTTTAAAATCAGGATTAAGTGTGGTAGCGCCCATTAGTGGCACTATCAGCAATTTGATTGCGAGAATAGGAAGCTATGTGGATGCAACCCTACCCGTTGCAGAAATTGTTGACAACGCATCCTTACATTTGGATCTTAATATATTTGAAAAGGACTTGCCTTTGCTTAAAAAAGGCCAGATCATTCACTTTACGCTCACTAATAACCCAGTAAATGAATACGATGCGGTAATTTTTAGTATCGGATCGGCATTTGAAAATGATAGTAAAACCATACCCGTTCATGCGAAAGTAAAAGGGAACAAAGCAGGGTTGATTGATGGCATGAATATTACAGGAATTGTGAGCCTTACGAATGTATTGACGCCGTCGGTTCCAAACGATGCGATCGTGAACGCAGATGGAAAATATTACATCTTTATTGTTACTGATAAAAAGCCCGAAGAGCACCACCACGAAGATGAGAAAGAACACGGGCACGATGACCACGACAGCGAACCAGCCACAATGGAGAATCAGATCAACTTTGAAAAAATTGAAGTAGCCGTTGGAGTTTCCGATATGGGGTACACAGCAATCACGCCAGTAAGTAATTTACCTACAAACGCAAAAGTGGTTGTGAAAGGTGCATTTTTTATTAATGCAAAGCTTAGTAATACGGGGGGGCATGAACATTAAATCGAGGTCTCAAAAACAAGGAGCTCCGGGTAGCATTCGAAATTGTCGCGAGCGTACTGCCGACTGCAAGGAGGCATCTCTTGAATATTGGGGTAGATTCCTCACTTCGTTCGGATGACCATAAACAGGATATTCGTTTTGTGCCACAATCTGAAATGCATCCGCTCCGGGTGGCATTTTTATAGGATGGAACAATTTCTTATATTTGCTATAGGAACTGTATTGCTCAACTTGTTAATCTAACAGATATGTATCGAAAAATTATATTTTTATTTGCGGTATTTATTATGACAGGTATTGGTGGCTTCTCACAGAATTTCACCAAAACAATGAATCAGCAAAAAGCCGCTATCAAAGCTGCGCATAAAAAAGGTAGAATTACACAAAGAGAATATGGGAAATTGATGGACGAGCAACAAGATATCGGTGTTACGATTAGAAAATATAGCGCCGATGGATATTTATCTTCAACAGAAAAAGACAGGATTGCTTCAAAACAAAGACGTGCTGCCGATCGTCTTAGAAAGTATCGAACCAACAGAGAACGATATTAGATTTCTACGAAAGAAGAATTTTTAAGAAAATCTAATTGTGAGAATATAAAAATAGAGACGGCGGTACCTTCTTTATATCGTGATGAGCCGAACAAACCCCTGACAAACGAGGTTCACCCTTCATCAGGTGTTAGGGTAACCGCAAAGACCGATCATTCCATATAATTCAGTATTCTGATTTTCAGCCGATCATACCCTCTGCAAGGAAGGTTCTTCCGAATAAAGGGAAGATCCCTCATTCCACCGCGCTCTATTCGGGGCTACAATTTAGAAGTTGTGAACACCAACCTAACAGTGTATTCAAAATAACGCTCGTCAAGCCCAGCATACTGCAATTGCTATTTTCGATTACCTTTGATTTATGAATAACAATCGAACCATCTGGCTGCTTTTCATCCTAACCTTGGTGATACTGGGTGCCATTAAAATTCAAGGTCAGCCTTTAGTAACCCCCTCGGCTCCTAAAGGGATTCTATCTCTTGAATTTAGTGCTAACAGTACAAGTACTGAAGCGATTCGCAAAGAATGGAGTGGAAGCATAAGGGAGGTGTTCTATTTAAATATGATCATAGACTATTTTTTCCTGCTGCTATATGGTTCGTTTTTTTACTATGCCAGCGTCAGGCTTGCTAAACAAAAATATACCCCCTCGAAATTAGGAATAGGAGCTGCATGGGCTGGGTTGGTTGCTGCCGGATTCGATGCTTTAGAAAACCTTTTGATGATTTTATCAATATCTTTTGGAGGTAGCGATACTCAATCGTTTATTACTGTCATCCTTGCATCTGTAAAATTCTTCTTAATTGCTTTTTCAATTTTGTATATTTTGTTTGCTGTTGGCAAAGGACTTACAAAAAAAATTGTCTCTCGTTCCTGATCGCTGCCTGGTTCGTTTTTGTTTGAGATGATTCTATTGCAAAATTTTTTTTGAGGGGAGGATCAAACGAGAAAGCATCCTGCCAAAACAAACGATAATAAAAATTAAATGACAAAAAATATCAAATTTCTTTATAGAAAAAATCCGTACAGAATCCCCTGCAAGTTGTACCTTCACACCAAAGCTTGTCTATTGTAAAAAAATGATTACTGATCGCGAAAAATAAAAAACTATGGATTTCCAGAACCCTTCAAGAAGAAAATTTTTAAAAAACACGGTAGCATTGTCGGCGCTGTCCACTCTGCCGGGTTTTCTTTCACAAACGGAAGCGGCTACCGCCCTGGCGCCCACAAAAATTAAAGGCGAAAAAATAAACCTTGCCTGTATTGGTATTGGCAATCGCGGTGCCGATATTATTAAAGACCTTGACAAGACAGGCTTAGCAAATATTGTAGCTCTTTGCGATGTGGACATGGGAGCACCCCACACGCAGGAAATCATGGCCAAATACCCCAATGCCAAACGTTTTCAGGATTTCAGAAAAATGTTTGACAGTATGGGTAAGAAAATAGAAGCCGTTAGTATTGGTTTGCCTGATCATTCCCATTTTCCCGCAACCATCCTTGCCATGTCTTTAGGCAAACATGTGTATGTGGAGAAACCGCTTGCGCGAACCTTCTATGAAAACGAGTTACTGATTCAGGCTGCAAAAAAATATAAAGTTGTAACCCAAATGGGTAATCAGGGCCATTCAGAAGCCAACTATTTTCAGTTTAAAGCCTGGGTGGATGCGGGAATTATTAAGGATGTAACCGCCATTACCGCCCACATGAACAATCCTCGGCGCTGGCATACCTGGGATCCAAAAATCACGAGCTATCCTGCCAAAGAGCCAATTCCCACTACTTTGAACTGGGATTTATGGTTGGCTGCCGCCCAACCCCACGATTACAATAAGGATTTTATAAATGGTCAATGGCGCTGTTGGTATGAGTTGGGGCTTGGCGCCCTCGGCGATTGGGGTGCCCATATTATTGACACGGCACACGAGTTTTTAGATCTGGGACTGCCAACACAGATCAACCCTATAAAACTGGAAGGTCATAATCCGTTTTTTTACCCCATGTCCTCTACCATTCTGTTTAAATTTCCTGCACGCGGTAAGATGCCTCCCGTAGATATAACCTGGTATGATGGTGTTAATAACATACCGCCCGTGCCGGCTGGCTACGGAGTTTCGGAACTAGACCCCAATATACCACCTCCATCCACCGGTCAGTTGCAACCGGCAAAACTAAACCCCGGTAAAGAAATCTATAGCAAGGAACTTACTTTCAAAGGTGGATCGCATGCCAGTACCCTAACGATTATACCACCCGAAAAAGCAAAGGAAATGGAATCAAAATTACCCGAAGTTCCAAAAAGCCCTTCCAACCACTTTGCCAATTTTTTGAAAGCCTGTATGGGAAAAGAGAAAACACGGTCGCCGTTTGCAGTAGCCGGGCCGCTTAGTCAGGTATTTTCTTTGGGTGTAATTGCACAGTGGACTGGCGAACCCCTGGTTTTTGACAGAGTTACCAAACAAATTACCAACAACCCTATTGCCAATCTGTTGTTGAAGGGGCCGGCACCCCGAAAAGGATGGGAGCAGTTTTACAAGCTTTAATTATACGCCTGATTGGGTGAATCTATACGTACATTTCCTGTTTCAGTGCCTTTACCCTTTCATCCTGTAAGTACTCATCAAAGGTTGTTAGGCGATCAATGATTCCGGTAGGCGTCAATTCTATCACTCTGTTGGCCACCGTTTCCATAAAGGTATGGTCGTGGCTGGTCAGCAGCACAATACCGTTATAATTGGTACACTGTTCGTTGAAGCTTTGAATACTTTCCAGATCTAAGTGGTTGGTAGGCTGGTCTAATATGATACAATTAGGATTTTGCAACATCATTTTGCTGATCATACAGCGTACTTTTTCTCCACCGCTGAGCACAGTTGTTTTTTTCATCACGTCCTCGCCGCTGAACAACATTTTACCCAAAAAACCACGTAAAAAAGGCTCATCTACTTCGGTTACGTGTGCAGGTACGTACTGCCGCAACCAGTCCATTAGGTTTAGCTCTTTTGTAAAAAACTCATTATTTTCTACGGGTAAATAGGCTGTTGTTACAGTAGTTCCCCATTCAAAGCTCCCCTTTTCGGGAGCCAACTCACCATTAATAATATTAAAAAAGCTGGTTACTGCTAGCGGATTTCGGCTTATAAAAGCAATTTTATCGCCTTTGTTGATGGAAAACGTAACATTTTCAAACAGGGTACGGCCTTCAACCACCGATTTCAAAGCCTCTACATTGAGAATTTGATTCCCCACTTCGCGCAGGGACTGAAAAATAATCCCCGGATATTTTCTGTAGCTGGGTTCGATCTCTTCTATCACTAATTTTTCTAACGCTTTTTTTCTACTGGTTGCCTGTCGGCTTTTGGAGGCATTTGCGCTAAATCGGGCGATAAAATCGAGCAAATCCTTTCGCTTTTCCTCCATTTTTTTATTCTTGTCTGATATTTGACGGGCGATTAACTGAGAACTCTCGTACCAGAAAGAATAGTTGCCTGTGAATATTTTAATTTTTTGACGATCTACATCGGCAACGTGGGTGCATACTGCATCCAGAAAGTGCCGATCGTGGCTTACCACTAACACTACGTTTTCATAATCGGCCAAAAAGTTTTCTAACCAACTGATGGTTTCAATATCCAACCCATTGGTAGGCTCATCCAATAAAAGAATATCAGGATTACCAAACAGCGCCTGAGCAAGCAATACCCGCACCTTTTGGTTCGAGGGGATGTCTTTCATCAACATCTGGTGCAACTCGTCGTGCACGCCCAGCCCATTTAAAAAAGAAGCCGCATCGCTTTCGGATTCGTACCCACCCATTTCACCGTACTCGGCTTCTAAATGGCTGGCTTCCATATAGTCTTCCTCAGTGGCATCCGGATCAGCATAAATAGCGTCTCTTTTCTGCATGGTGTCCCACATTCGTTTATGCCCCATCAAAACTGTGTTTAGCACGGTTTCGTTATCAAATTCGAAATGGTTCTGTTTCAAAACTGCCATTCTTTCGCCCGGAGTTATGGTAATGGTTCCTTTGTTTGGCTCTATCTCGCCGCTTAGAATTTTGAGAAAGGTAGATTTGCCGGCACCATTGGCACCGATGACGCCATAACAGTTTCCTTTTGTAAAGTTTAGATTGACGTCTTCAAACAACACGCGTTTTCCATAAGCTAATTTCAGGTCTCTAACACTAATCATGTATCAATTCTTTTAAGTTTTTGCTGATTTTTTGGAGCCGCAAAGGTACTAAAAATTCCGCACTATAGTATAGCCATTGCCTCTCTGTGAAGAAACTGCCTTCCAGAACCTCGTTCCGTCCAAAAATCTTGTTTTGGTTCTTTTGCTTGTTCTATTTCAGGTGAATGGTCTGTGTCAACCGAATATCTTCTGATGAACTGCCTGCAAAAATTGTGAAATCTCCTGGTTCGAAAACCTTTTCTAACTTTTGGGTTACTATTGATAATGAATTACGATCTATCCAGACTATAACTTCTTTTTGCTCACCGGGAGCCAGGGAAACCCGTTCGAAGCCACACAACTCCTTTTCATAAACCACCAGGCTGGCCTGATTGTCTCTGAAATAAATCTGAGCGACTTCTTCTCCTGCTATATTACCGTTGTTTTTTACCCGGAAATGGACGCCAATTCTATCCGATGATGCAAATAGGGAGGCATCTACTTTCAGATCGGTATATTCAAAACCCGTGTAGCTTAACCCATGACCAAACGGATATAAATATCCCGTAATAGCCGCATTTCCTTTCCCGGCATCTGCCACCATCATTGGGAAGGCTAAGGGCACCTGCCCCACATTTTTTAGAATACCTAAAGGCAATTTCCCCGAAGGGTTGTATTGGCCACTAAGTATATTTCCTAAGGCCGTTGCACCAAACTCGCCAGCGTAAAAGTTCTCAATAATGGCATCTACATGTTTTGCAGCTTTTACAAAAGAAGCCGGCCTGCCACCCGTATGAACCAATACGATTGGCTTGCCGCTGGCAACCATCCTGTCAATCAACTCATTTTGACGCCCTGGCAAATCGAGGCTGATCCGTGAAGCGCTTTCGCCCACCGTCTTCAAATTATCACCTACTGAAAGGATGACAACATCAGCCCGAGCCGCAACGACTTCCGCTTCTTTTAGCAGGCTGTCTTCGATGCTATTAAGTGGGAAATGTTCAATATCGCTTTGCGGGAAATTGGGATCGGTATGGTCGCAACCTTTAGCATACAAAATAGTTTTCTGTGGAAATGCATCCTGAACACCTTCAAAAATTGTTTTCATTTTCACATGCAAAGGGCCGTATCGAGACATCATACCCCTCAGTTCTTTAGCGTTGGGACCTATTACGGCTAAGGTAGCGTTGCTATTTTTAGTTAAAGGCAAAAGTTGATTGTTATTCTTTAATAAAACAATACTCTGCCTGGCTGCATCCAGTGCCAGGCTCTGTGCTTCCATATTATGTACTATTTCAGTAGCTTTTGGATCTAAAACATAGGGACTGTCAAACAATCCTAACCTGAATTTCACAGATAACACTTCTCCTACCCTCTCGTTCAATACTTCCTGGGTAATTAATCCCTTTTTTACAGCTGCACGCACGGCTAATATAAAAGGAGTGGACGATGAAAAATTGGTTCGAACATTCAACCCGGCTGTAAGAGCAAGCGTAGCAGCTATTTCAATATCATCGGTCATATTGTATTTGTCCATGATGTCTTCAAAGGCGTGGCTATCGCTCACGGTATATCCTTTAAAGCCAAATTTTTTTCTCAGAAAATCTGTCAGAAACTTTTTGCTCACGATGATCGGTTCCCCATCATAATCGTTATAGGAAACCATTACCCCCATCATTTTCGCATTTCTAATAGCAGCTTCAAAGGGTTGTAAGTACTTCATGTACATTTCTCTTTCCGACACCATGGGGTGAGTACGTACATAGCCATCCATTCCGGCAAATGGAATGCTGTACACAGCGAAATGCTTGCCGGTTGCTGCTACGCGCTGCGATTGCATTCCTAAAACATTTTCGGTGCCTAAACGAGATACAAGATAAGGGTCGCTTCCATAAGTCTCTTCAATTCTTCCCCAGCGGGGATCGGTGGCAACGTCTAAAATGGGGGAATAAATATTAGTGTATCCCAATGCCCTTGCTTCACGACCGGTAACTTCGCCTATTTTTCGTACTAAGGGAGCGTTAAAGGTGCTGGCCTGTGCCAATTGCGAAGGAAAATAGGTTGCTTTCATATGGTTTAACCCACGAATGCCTTCCCCCGTAAAATCTACGGGTACGCCAAGACGGGTTTCTTCAATAAACCAGCGCTGAATAATATTGAGAGCAGTTGTGTGTTGGGCATAAGGAAAAGCATACACCGTGTCGCCACGCAAACCGGTTAGCTGCTCATCAATATTTCCTAACCCATCTTTCCAAATACTGTCTTTCCAAAAAGGTTCGGGAAGACGACTTTTCAACACGGCCCCATAGCCATATACTGTTGCCAACTGGCAGCTTTTTTCTTCCAAAGTCATCTGCGAAAGCAGATCGCTTACTCGTTCTTCAACCGTTTTTGCAGGGTCTTCATAGGTATCTTTCTTCCTATTCTTGTTTAAATCAATCCACCCCTTCTGGTATATTTTTTTTGATAAGGGAGGGAAAGCCAGTTCCTTTACCTTGTCTTTTACGTTAATGGCTCCACCTTTATACTTATCGGTGATCTGTGCAAAACAAATTACGGGTATAAAAAGCAATCCTATAAAAAAATAACGCTTGTTCATGTTTAAAATTTTTGCAGGTTGTATTGAGTTTTTTTCAGTTTTCACATGCAAATTACAACTTAGTTTTCAGCTTCGCTGGTTTGTTTGTTGATTGCGAAAAATGTTCATAAAAAAAAGTTGAAAATTGAGTACCCGCTTATTCGCTTACCACCGGTAACTCAATGTAAGTGGGGTATTTTGATGAAAAATGTATGGTGTGTGTGCCTTTGATATAATCGGTATCCTTAGCCAGAAAAATATTAGGAACATATTTTTGGGGGTTGCGATCTATTACCGGGAACCAGGTACTCTGAACCTGAATCATAATACGGTGGCCTTTTTTAAACACATGGTCAATATCGTGCAGGTCTATCACAAATTCCTCGGGTTTATTGGGTACTAAGGGCGAAGGGTGAGAAAAACTTTTACGAAATCTTCCTCGAAACACTTCCATCGCCACAGGAAATTGATAGCCGCTTTTAGAAAGGTCTTCAGGGTAGAAGGCTGGGTACACGTCAATCAATTTTACCACCCAATCCGCATCGGTGCCTGTTGTGCTTGCAAAAAGATGAGCAATAATTTTTCCGGTTACTGTCAAATCTTCAGCTAAGGAATCCATCATAAAATTCACCACATCCGGTCGGGTAGATACAAAACGTTGATCCTCCGTGAGCCAGGTTCTCCAACGGCTGCCTTTGCCGTAGGTTATTTCTATTGGCAAACTGCGGTAAGGAACGGGTTTTCTCGGATCGCTGATAAAACTCACCGATCCGCCCGGTGCGGTTGGTTTTTTAAAAGAACATTTGCTATCGGATCCGGCATAAAGTTTTTTTATCGTGGAAAACTTTGGCGGCCAGGATTTATAAGTTTTCCACTGATTGCTGCCGGTCTGAAAACAGGTTGCTTCATCAAAGCGTCCGTCTCCCGTTCCTTTCAACCAGTAATCGAACCATTTTTTTTGGAGCTCCCTGAAGTCTCGGGCATCTTGTGCGTCCGATCTACCCCACTCGCCATGATTCCAGGGGCCTAAAACAATAAAATTTCTATCGAAACTATCCTTTTTTTCCATGTGGTCATACATCAGCAATGGCCCATTAATGTCTTCCTGATCGTAGTAGCCTCCAACGTGCAACATGGGTATTTGCGGGTAATGTACATAACTAAGCGGAGAGTTTTTTTGCCAGAACGCATCATAATTAGGGTGGGCTACAAAATGGTTCCAGGTGTCCACTTTGCCATGGAAGTATTTTTCGTTTACATTTTTTAAGGAGCCTAATTTTAAATACCAATCAAAAAGATCGTATTGTGGAAAGGGGAAACTACTTCCTTTCGTTTTGTCAAATTCAACGCCGTAGGTATATTCCATTCCATAACTTAGACGAAAAGCGCCATTGTGAAAAAAATCATCGCCTAAAAAAAGATCGCCCATGCATGCCTGTTCCGATGAGGCTTTCAAGGCAGGATGAGGATCTACTGCACCCACCAAGGCCAGCCACCCTGGATAGGAAATGCCCAAAATTCCAGCCTTCCCGTTGTTATTTTTGGTGTTTTTAATGAGCCAATCTACAGTATCCCAAGTGTCGGTACTTTCATCAATGGCTCCTTTTTGCGTGGTATGGATGAGGGGCTGATGAATTTGCATAGTGCCCTGACTTTTAAATTTTCCACGAATATCCTGAAACACAATTATATATCCTTCTTTTGCCATATTTGCAGTGTAGGTGAAATCAAGGATATTAAAATCCTGAGTACGGGTAGCACTATAGGGTGTTCGGGTTATTAAAACGGGAACGGGTTGGTTCAGATTTTCGGGGGTGAAAATTGTAGTAAAAAGTTTAATACCATCCCGCATAGGTATCATTGCCTCGGATTTTTTATATGTAATATTTTGGATGGGTTGGCCATATAACCCGAGGTGTATTAAAACAAAAAAGGCAAAAAAAAGACTGACTTTCTTCATGTGACCGGCAAGTTAAAATGAACAATTGGATGAAAAACAACGCCAATTTAAGAATATAAATTCTTTTCAAAGCCTTTAAACGGCCATTGATAGAAAAATGAAGCGATTCCTACACCCAAAACCCATTATTTGAAAAGCCGGGCGAAATACAAAACAAAACTGTTGAACGAAAAAACTAAGGAACTTTCGTTTGCCGCTCTGTTTCATAATGTTTTGATAGAATCTTAAAAACTCTATCTAATAAGTTCGGCCAATGGTATCGCAGGCTGCTTTGATTAGCGAACGATCATCATCGGTATCCTGTGCAATTTCCCAAAACATAATTCCGTTGGTTATTTGCTTTGCATAAGCGGCCTTTTTTTTCACCGTAGGTTGTCCGTTATAATAAATGGTATAATTGCTGAAACCTCCTGCAGTAACCGTTGCCGAGTCGTTTTGAGAGTTTCCCCCTTGCGAAAGAATTGTTTTATAGGTCAATACCGTATTGGTTTGTGTAATGCCGGAGGGTCTTCCATAAATCGGAATGCCAAGGATGCATTTTTCGCGCGGCATTCCTCGAGTTTTTAGCCAATAATCCAGACAAAAAGTTACCAATTCCATTGGGCTGTGATTTTTATAAGGTACTGAGGTGCTAAAATCGTCATAAACCATAATATTGAAAAAGTCTATAAAATTGAATACCTCCGACTTAATGCCATCTCGGATATTGCCTGAATATCTTCCAGGGGTTATGGCAGCGCTCAAATAATATTTCCCATCTACATGAAGCGAATCGGAAAGTTGTTTCATCATCAAGGCATAGGTATTGTGAGTTCCATCGGCTGCGGTAGGATATTCCCAATCCATATCAATGCCATCAATTTTTAATTGCCGCACTTTCTGCATCAGATCTTTGACGAACCGTAAGCGGTTTTCGGACGAAGAACATATCGTTGTAAAATTTGCGTGCGATCCATTAATACTTAAAAATACCCGTGCACCATTTGCTTTGGCTTTAT
>JBDHYK010000028.1:0-21184 GCA_039811305.1 Niabella sp. | reverse complement strand
GATGGCGAGATCCTAAACCAAATCACCAATAAAATAGTAACAGTAAAAGCTGAACCAACGACCAAGATAAATGAAATTATGGCGAAATTATTCGCACCGCACTAAAAGGGACAAGTCGGGAAAAAGAAAACAACACACGAATTTGCGCTCAAAATCATCAATCTTACACAATATAAAGAATACTTGGGATTTCGTTACAATTATCAAACTCAAACGGTGGATACCGACCGAGAAGCAACCTTTATCCCAAACCTAAGCTACAAAATTGAGTTTTAGAATATTTCAACACGATGAACGTAGATTTGAGTCTCAGTTATCAATATTATATATATTTATTAATAATATGCAACTCCATTTCTTCATGTTGTAAGCCTCTCCAAAAAACTAAAAAAGTCTAACCACAAGAACAGAAAATACATATAAAACCCTACCGCATCCCAAACTCATAACTACCACTGCCCACTTCAAAAATAGTTTTCTGGTTTTCGTATTTAATGAAGCGAACTCCTTCAGATTCTGAAACCTTCTTACCCGACTCTGTTACATTATTCACATTATCCGCAGGCAATACAATGGTGGCAGTTGTATTGGCAGGAATAATGATTTTCCAGTTCAGTTTTCCATTCTGATAAGACCAATTACTTGTAATACTTCCATAGGGAGATTGATAGCTTGCGTTTGTATGGGCTAATCCATTTCCAAAAGAGGGCTCCATTCTGATTTTTTGAAACGCAGGCTTTGCTTCTTTAATTCCCGCCACATCTTCAAACAGCCATATCAGCAAATCGCCCAGGAGCATGATATGATTCTGCGAATTCATCTGCGGGTTGGCGGTATTGCCATTCCACAATTCCCAAATGGTGGTAGCACCCTGTTGCACCATATAGCCCCAGCTTGGATAAGTATCA
Source organism: Niabella sp. (assembly GCA_039811305.1). GTDB lineage: Bacteria > Bacteroidota > Bacteroidia > Chitinophagales > Chitinophagaceae > Niabella. The sequence continues at coordinate 20,276 of JBDHYK010000028.1, read as the reverse complement.
TTGGAAGCCAGCGTGAAAGCCGCATCGGGTTTACCATTTTGGGTAAGACCGCGCATCAGCCATTGGGTACCTATCACACCGGTGCTGATGTGCATATTATCTTTTTTCAGTTTCTCATATATATTATCAAAGACCTGTTGTCTTTTATCTACATCTACTATTCCGAAAGTCAATGGTAACAGATTTGCAGTAACGGTACCATTATCATACGAGTTGATGGAGGCATGGAAAAATTTCTTGTTGAATGCATCCCTTACTTTTAGAGCTTGCTGATCGTAACCATTAACATCTACTGTATTTCCGGATAGGGTTGCAAACTTTTTCATCATCTGCAAGAAATGATAATAGTAAGCCGTTGCAATTAATTGACCATCGGTGGTACGCATGCTATCCCGCGACTTTATCATGGTCAGATCTTCTGGAGGCACACACCAATCGCCGTACTTATCCTTGGTCATGATATTGTTTTTAAGATACTTTTCCTTCATGTATCCCAACCATTTTTTCATAAAAGGATAATGTTTGGTGATGGCCTGCTTGTCGCCGTACTGATTGTATAGCATATCGGCTACCAACAAATACACACCCGGCCAGGTCATATTATCGCTATAATAATTCCAGTAAGCAGGGGTAACATCCGGAATGGCACCTTCAGCAGTCTGGGATTCCCGAATGTCATCTAACCATTTACTGTACAATTCGGCATTACCAAACAAGAAGCTTTCACCGTAAGCACCCTGAGCCCTATCGCCCAGCCAGGGCTGCCGCTCATTGCGTTGCGGACAATCCACAGGCATTCCTTTATAATTGGATGCGATTCCCCACCAGGCGTTTTTTACGATTTGATTAATGGTTGAATTGGAGGTTTCAATCGTTCCGGTGGTGGGCATTTTATCATACACCAGATGTCCTTCGAAGTCCTCCACTTTGGGTGTTCCCGGCCAGCCGGTAACTTCCACATACCGAAATCCATGATACACGAATTTCGGATGCCAGGTTTCTTCCCCCTCCCCTTTCAATGTATATTTATCCGTAACCCTTGCATCTCTCAAATTGGCTACATATAAGGAACCATCGTTTTGCAGACTCTCAGCAAATCTCATTTTTACGATATCCCCCTTCTTACCCTTCACCTTTATCTGCATCCAGCCTGAGAAGTTCTGCCCCATATCAAGAATATAAACATCATCCCTTAGGTGTTTAACCGATAAGGGTTTCAGTCGCTGCATGATTTTCATTGGTGGATTGGGTTGAGGTACCACCTCTCCTCCCGGTGCTTTTACCAATTGTGGTTTCAACCATTTGCCATCTGCAAATCCGGTTGTCGACCAGTTGCCCAATTCCCTGTTGGCGTCATATTCTTCACCATCATATTCGTTATTGGTTCGGATGGGTCCATCGCCGGTAAACTTCCAGGTGTCATCAGATATAACCGTTTGCTTTGTGCCATCTTCATACAAAAGATCTAACTGAAACAGCAATTTCGGGAATCCGAAATTATTTATTTTATGCGGCTTGTAGTTCTGACGCATGGTAAAGAACCGGCCATTACCCAACACCACTCCAATCGCATTTTCTCCTGATTGAATATGTTCGGTCACATCGAAAGTATTGCTCAGCACAGATTTCCGATAATCAGTGGGTGCAGGTGCCAGCACCTGATCGCCGATTTTAGTACCATTGATTTGCAGTTCATACATTCCCAAACCAACAATGCTGGCAAAAGCTTTCTTGATCTTTTTATTTGCATTAAACTCCTTTCTAAAATATCTGGCTGATAGACGGGACCACTGGGTTACACTATCCCAGGGAAAAGCTTTGTCGTATCCTATCCACCGGGCTTTCCAATCCGTTGGTTTCAAAAAACCAATTGTAAAGAACACAGGTTTGCTCCAGGCTTCTTCACCCTTATTCGTTTTCACTCTTACCTTAGCATAGTAATATTGGTTGGATTGCAGTGGCCGACCCTTGTATGGAATCAATATCGATTCATCACTGTTTACCTTTCCTGATGTCCATACATCGCCAATATTGATTTCCAGATTGGTTTTTGAAGTAGCTACTATAATTTCATAGTTCACCTGCGATACGGCTCTCTTATCAGAACTGATCTGCCAGCTAAACCGGGGTTGTGAAGTGGCCAATCCAATGGGATGCGACTGTTGCTCTATCAACAGCTTTTGCACCTGCAATTGTGCCTGCACAACAAAGGACGCAAACGTAAACAGCAGTAAGAATCTTAACTTCATCATCAATTATTTTTATCATCAAAATTAAACCACAAGACAATCTTTAAAGCTCTTGTGGGATCTTTCTCGTAGTCGTAATAAATATTATCCAACCCAGCCGGGCCGGTAGTTTCGCGGGTTTGGGTGCGGGAACCAATCGAAGGAATGGCATTCATAAAAGAGATATCACCTTGGGGAAACCAGGGTTCGTAATTGTGCCATTGATCGGTTTTCCATTTTGCGGAGTACAATCTCAAAAACAGGTCTTCTGTTTCTGTGGCCACGGTAAACTTCTGCCCGGATGTATTGAACATACCTCCGTAGAAATTGGCATAATAACCCTTAAACTCCGGATACACCCAGCTTTCACCGGTTTCTGTATTGTTATATTTTTTATTCCAGACGCCTAACTGTCCGCCCTTCAACCGGTTTCTCCAAACACGATAGGGCCCTTTACCCATATAATTCACAGATTGCATTTCTTTCTCCGGCAGATCAAAATTGATGCCCAGCATTTTGGTATGCAGAGAATCAGGAAAATAATTTACTTCTAACTTTATCCAGCCATTTCTTTTAATCGTCCACTTCAGTGTATTGAAACTTTTCTTTTTATCGAAAGCAGATGAGATAATCAGATTTTTTGCGCTATCGTACTGATAACTGATTCCACCAAAGTTGGTAGCCCCTTCCTGAACAATAGGTCCGTTAGACAAAGGCACCCATCCTTTAGCATTGGAAACCGCTTTGAGTAAGCCATTGTTCCTGTCAAAGTTTAAGGCAATATCGCCAACAGATACCTTGTAAACACTACCTTCTTCTTTAACCAAAACCTCATTCTCTTTTGCTGTAGTCTGCATCAGCTTTTCAGCAGTAGTAATAGGTTGGCTGATGGCATAGCTCCAGGTAAACAATTCCTTCTGATATTGGTCTTTTGCCGTGATGTAAAGCACATCATAATTGCGCCAATCCTGAGGCAGATCAATCTTGATGCTTCCTTTTTGTAGCGGAAGTATATCCGGAGCCTTGATATTGCCTTTTACGTTTTTGGCAGATCGAATATTGAATTGCTTCAACTCCCAACCAAAGGTGCAGGTATTCAGATTGGTGAAATGATACCTGTTCTCTACGTTAAAGACGCCATCAAAGTCCTTAGTAATTTCTCTTCTTTCAATGATCACCGGACTCCAAATTTCTTTAATGGTGAAGAAGCTGCCTTCCTTTTCATGATGCGGTCCCACGATACCATCAGCTCCGCGGCTCTTATCCGTATCAATTGAATCGTTCAGATCTCTGCGAACGATTCCCTGATCTGCAAAGTCCCAAAGGAAACCTCCGGCATGTAGCGGATCATGCCACATTTTTTGCCAGTAATCATCCAGGCCTGCACCATGCCCTCCATCATACCAACCATGCAAAAACTCAGTAGGCATCACGATTTCACGACCATTATCATAATTGCCTACACCATAATTATACTGACGATAATGCTGGGTTTCGATACCATTTCGCAATTGCCAGGGATGAATCACCACACGATTTTGTAAATCATATTTTCCAAACAACACATCCAGTTCGGGATTGCTGCCACCCTCATTACCATTAGCCCAAATCACAATTGAAGGATGATTCCGATCGTGCTCCACCATTTCTTTAACACGTAAGGTTCCGGTTGGCGTATCATAGTGTCCATGCCAGCCAGCCAGTTCATCTATCACGTATAAACCCAGAGAATCACACACATCCAGAAAATGCCCATCTGGCGGATAATGAGACATACGAACCGCATTCATATTCATTTCTTTGATGAGCAATACATCTTCCACACTGTTCTTATAACTTGTGGTTCTGCCGCTTTCGGGTCGGAAAGAATGACGATTCACTCCCTTGAACTTCATCTTCACCCCATTCACATAAATACCATCCCGCTGTTTTACTTCCACGGTTCTGAAACCCAGTTTTTTCTCAACACTATGTAACAGTGCTCCATTTTTATAAATAGAGAAAACGGCTTTATACAGAGTGGGTGATTCGCTATTCCATTGTTTAATATTGAAAAATTGATTTGTGAATTCAACTACACCATTTTTTACGGCTCCCTGAACTTGAGTCCCAATAGGGTTTCCATCTATATCAAACAATTGAACAATAGCTTTAGTAGCATCATTAGACACATTCAGTTTTGCCCTGAATTGTCCATCAGCTTTGGCATCGAAAGCAATATCTTTGATATGAGACTTTGGCAATACTTCCAACCACACTGGCCGAAAGATGCCACCAAATATCCAGTAATCAGCTTCGCGCTCAGCGGCATTTACACTCTTGTTAGCAGAATGTTTATCTACTCTCACTTCCAAAAGGTTCTCCTTACCATATTGAAGCAGTTTGGAAATATCATATCTGAATGCATAGAAGGCTCCCTGATGTACGGCTCCGGCAGGTTTGCCATTGATCTTTACAGTAGCATCCGTCATCACACCTTCAAAAACAATATTCACAACTTTGTTTTTCCATGAAACGGGGACATGGAACTGATGCTTATAAAATCCTGATTCTTTGCCACGGACACTATCCTTTGCAAAGCCATAGTCATACTTTCCAAAGCCTTGCAGCTCCCAGCAGGAAGGCACTCCAATCTTTGTCCATTTGCCAGCATTCAAGCCTTTGGACACCCTGAAATCCCATTGCACCATATCGTCATTGCCACGTCCACTCAGATATTGCACCTCAGTTTGCTGCGCGCTTAATCGTCCTGCAATCAACAAAAGGAAAAGTGTAAAAAGTTTTTGCATCATTGCGTTACTATTTTTTATTAGGAACTACTTTAAACTTTTAATATTTACGAAAAAAAATCTCTAAACGCTCCGTCATTCCGAACGTAGGGAGGAATCTTCTCCTTTTCCAGAAGATCTCTCACTCCATTGTATTTCGTTCGAGATGACGTTTTCATATTTTGAATGTTTGTTCCGTCATTCCGACCGCAGGGAGGAATCTTCTCCTTTTCCAGAAGATCTCTCACTCCATTGTATTTCGTTCGAGATGACGTTTTCATATTTTAAAGGTTTTTTAGTTGCCTTTTACATTTAAATCAAAGACTCCAACAAACTCATTTACTAATAATTATTTTGGAGTAAACATTTTAGCAATCGGATTGTCTGTTCTGAAAGGCAAGGCTGGTAATCCATCACTGTTGAAAAGAGTTGCTTTAGCATCCTCCCGCCAGGCATACCTTACTGCAACAGGATGTTTCAATTTACCAGGACTCACCCATACTTTATCATTCTTTATTATCGCATCTGCTGGAATAAAATTCCCATCGGCGCCAGCAATTTCAAAACCACTTAGTTTATTTCCATTTGTACCTTTAAGCCCTTTCCCTTTAAAATCAAAATCCAGCCAGATTCCATTTTTAGTTTTTGATTCTGTCTTAAATATTGGTCCCATTGGCTGTGCATTATTTACCTTATAGGTTTTACTTAAGGCAGCATTAGCCAGCCTTTGGCCCACATCCCATTTGTTCACCGGATGCAAATCTGCAGGATCGTCATTTAAGTCTATGGTTGCAATCATAGTAGTGCCCGGTACTTTTAAAACTGCTGCCTGTGCTTCCCAAAACTCTGGTTCACTATAAATGGTATAAGGCCGATCTTTTGCTTTAGAATAATAGTAAGGTGCTATTTGCACATAATAGAAAGGAAGTTGATTATTGTTCCACTGATTTCTCCAATAGTCAATCAAAGCTTTCATTTTATAACTATAGCTTATTCTTTCATTTAAGAAACAATTGCTTTCACCCTGATACCAAAGAAATCCTTTAATAGAAAAAGGTATCAATGGCTCAATCATTGTAGTATAAAACTTCTCCGGATCTCCATCTATTTTCCCTTCGGGTTTATTCTTATTTTCTTTAAAAAAAGGCTGTAGTGTCATCGCTTCCTCTGGCATCCAGGGCTCAATCCTGCTTCCCGGAACGGCAGCAGAGATAACACCTACCGGCACTTTAAGTCTTTGGCTTAATTCTTTTGCAAAGAAATAGGCAACTGCTGAAAAGTTTTTTAGTTCAATGCCTTCACCCACATTCCAGCCAGCATGAGTAGAATCCGGTTTCATTTTCTTTCTTTCTACCAGAAAAATCCTCAATGCTTTATTATTAGCTTCTGCCACTTCATTGGTTGGCCATTTTGCACCGGCAGGAGGTTTTAACTTCACCAATTTGCGCATGGCAAACTCCATATTGGATTGACCCGAGCACAACCACACTTCGCCTACTAAAATATTATTTAGTTCAATTTTATCTTTTGTTGACGCTATTCTCAAAGTAGCCGGTTCAAAAGATGCCCGCATGGGATCCAGCTTCAGTTGCCAGGCACCTTTATCATCTGCAATTGCAACCTTCTTTTGCTCATGAAAAGATACCGTTACCTGCTCATTTGAATTAGCCCAACCCCAAATGGAAACTGGTTCACCTTGTTGCAAGACCATGTTATGACCCAATATTTTTGGCAGCATCAGTTCTGCATGGCTATTAGCATGAATGGCAATTAAAAACAATATGGCAAAACAATACTTCTTCATTTATAGAACACCTGTTACTCTTGCTAATTTTTTAGATTTTGCTGCTAATTTTCCATCCACCCAAACAGAAAGGCCTTTACCTTTTCCGTATTTCTTACCGGTTTTGTCCCAAATGATCGTTATGATTTTTCCATGATACAACACATAATCCAGAGCAAACCAGTCCCATTTTCCTTTAGGCAATAAGGGGTTCACCTCAATCTTGTTATCAGCACGTGGGCGTAAGCCTACCAGCCCGGTTATGATCAGGTCATTGTAAGTAGAATGATTATAATATCTTCCGCGATCATCCTTTGTTAGCCATTGCCCTGTCTTTTCATCCATATACTCACCAATATAAGGTTTACCCTCCTTGTGTTGCGAAGTGGTGTATTTTTCCAACTGGGTAAAGTAATCTGCTTTTGACACATTGGGCTTTGAATAGTTATTCAACAAATTGGCCATAGCTGTAAGGGTCTGTGCTGTTGCAAAAGGCCATACAGCACCGTCCCACTCGCATTTGCAACAACCATGAGACCTGAAACCGGGGTGACTTCTGTCGGCGGTAGTAATACCAACAGGTGCATTAAAATGTTTGAGATCCATCAATTTTTTCCAAGCTGTATTATACTTTGCATCAGGCAAATTGAAGTACCAGGGAATGAAACCAATCTCCTCCATTACGTTGGCCAGCGTATCTCCTTTCTCTTTTCTTACCTCAAAGAAATTTGCATTACTGCTCCACAATCCACTCTGAACAAGCGTTTTGATGGTATCTGCCTTGCGGTTGTATAAATCCATTGCACTATTATCGTTATTGATGGCTGCAATATGGGCTAATGCTTTTGCATTGCCGTACATATACCCGTTTATTGATGGTCGGGGATTCTTCTCATTACGACCGCCACTAATGGTTTCTTCCATCGCATCGCGCACATCAAACTGCCAGAACAGCCCATCCTTAAAACGTTTCTCTGCTTCCCAGGCTGCATAGTCTGTTTTCAGATCCGGATAATATTCCTTCAGAAAACCCGCATCTCCATTCACCAGATACCGATTATAAATGGCATCAATATTCCAACTGCTATAAAAACGCAAACGCTTCAGGGGTTTTCCATCATTACCCCGATACCAAATTCTTAAATCATCATTCATATACTGCTGATTGTGCAGCCAACGTGATTCGTAGATATGATGTCCCAATCCACTACTTATCAAATTATACTTATCAGCATAAGAACGGTTCACCAGAAACTCAGTAAACACAGTTCCTTGTTGCGTCTTTTTAATATGCTTGCGCAATGTCCACCAACGGAAATAAAACATTTCCTCAAAGTTCTTATCAGGAGTTTCAAATAAAGGAATATTCTGCTGCATCCATTGCCAGGACTCACTATTGGGAATGGCCTGAATAATCGGTTCATCCTCCATGGTATTGAATCTGTCCACGTAATGTTTGAACTGATCAGCCTTTAATACCTGAGCCGATAACATTCCGGAACATAGTAAAAAGCATAACAGGAATGATAATCTATTCTTCATTAGTTCACTTTAGTGTATTTAAAATAGCCGATATTGTAAACAGCTTCTTTATTCTTTTCACCCGCATTAGGTAAATCATAATCCTGATCGGTTGGTGTGTCTGCATTAGGGAAACGTCTTACACCACCGGTTCTGAACATGATATGATGCACTTTGTGTATAGGTGCAAAAATTACATTTCGATTAGGTTGACTACCATTGATCGAAACAGAATAAATACGTGTAGCAGTATTTAGTTCAATAACAAAATCATACTTTTTCCCGGCTTCATACTTTGTTAGTGTTTTGTTTCTATACCCAGCTTTAACCAGAATATTTCCAACAGAGTCAAACGATATGCGCAAGCAGGGCGTATTTCTGGCATCCTGCACTTCTATATCCAAATGCCCGTTCTCATTTTGTTTGGGCGTTACACTAAACTCAATTTTTACATTCTGTGCTTCTGGTACCACTCTTTCTGCTTTGGCATAATCAAAAGGATCAAAGTCTTTCAGGGATAGTGATTTTAATCCTCCCTCTTCTACAATGGAAACCGGTGCCCAAAGCGGGCTGTAGAGATTCCAGCTATTCAAAGTCTCGGAATTGAACTGATCGTTCACCGCTTTTTCATTCTTGCTTTTCACAGGTACCGGAATTTTGGCCACCCAGATATCTTCTTTATTTACACTGTAGGAAACCCAAGCATCCCCATTGGGAGGGTTGCCATTCATTTCCTGAATACCGCGAACATATTGCGGCCCGTAAGATTTGTAATTACCACCATAACGCATAGCTGTAATTTCACCATTTACTAGCAACAGGTTTTTATAGTTGAGTCCGTCATCACTCACCGACAAAGCCAGTGGCCATCTGAATTCAGAAGGATTATATACGGTCATGTATTTCCCATCGGATGTTTTCTGTCCCCATATTTTTGCATTTGCATTTACAAAGCCCGGTGCACGCAAAGGACTGTACATCCAGCTTCTGCCGCCATCTTTCGACACACTCGTCAATGCGTTTTTCCAAAACCCTACCACCTCTCCATTAGGCAGATGATAATAACTAAAAGCTTTCAACTCTTTCTTCAAAGGAATCAATGGGTCATTCCGATCTGCTTCCTCTACCCACTGTTGCATTTGCAATGGTTGCGACAACAACTCATCACAAGCTGCTATAAATGCTTTGTCTTTTGACTTCTTATAAAAAGGATAACTGGTATTTTTTTCATTAAAATCATGATTGTACCGAATGAAGTAAATCGGCCCCAGACTTCCATCAGCTTTTATCTCACGCACTACCCTGCCAATCCCGTTACCATCATTGGGATCATCCTTAGGATACAAAGCAATACCATAAAAGCCCAACGCTAATAGCTTTTTATTTTTGGCTACATAAAATCCCATGCGCTGATGCACAGTGGCATCAATATCTTTTGCTACTGCAGTATCGTCTTTCTTCTTAAATCCGTTTGGAATTCTGTAAATAGGAAACAAATCAACTGGATCTGACCAATTGTATCCGTCCTTTGAAGTGAGCAAATAAGTAGCACTTGGTGGGATATGTTCACCAACAGGATTGCTTAAAAAATGCAGGTAGAAGGTATTGTTCCAATAAGCCAGCATCGGCTGGTGGTTATACGTCCAGTTCATGCCGCCTGCCCATTCCGGGTGCTCCCGGTTGGCTCGAAACACCTGAATATTATGCACCCCAACAGCTGGCGTGAGTTGCCCATGGTGATAATCCACATTAGACAATGTTTTACCAATATACTTTGCAGTGTCTTGTTGGGCAAAACCGGTGAATGCTGTCAAACTCAGTATGAGTAAAAAATAATGTTTCATTTATTAAGTTACGAATTATTAATTATGAGTTATGAATGATGAATGATGAGTTATGAATGATGAATTTTGAATTATAAGTTATGAATTATGAATGATGAGTTATGAACCATAAACTATGAACCATTATCCATTAACCATTATCTCCCGACCTCCTTCACCAATCGTTTCACCACCTTCTTCCTCACCGGAACAATAGTGCCATGTTTATGACCTACGGGAACACTAATCTTATCATTAATATCTGTGAAATGGATAAAATCTTTTGTAGCCACCGCATCGTAGGATTTTTTATGATAGGCATCAAAATAAATCAGCCACTGATCTTTAATCTTCACTACAGACGGACCTTCGGTAAAGTTTGATGTAAAGGGTTTTGAAACATTCTTCCAGGGACCTAACGGTGAATCGCTAAAAGCTACTTTCAGATTACGCTCCGGACGTGTATTATCCTTCAACACCAACACATAATCTTTAGCTGTACGTTTTACAATGACCGCATCAATCACACTAAACTTTGGGTCAATAAAAAGTTTGGTAGGTGTAAAATTGTTAAAGTCTTTGGTAGAAGTTACATACATCCGATGGTTATTGCTATCTTCTTCGATACCTCTTTCAAAACGTCCCGGAATAGCACTTGCCCAAATGATTTTATAGTCTTTGGCCACATCATCATAGAAAAGCTCCGGTGCCCAAACGTTTGCGGTAGTAGGCTCATGTTCCATCACCGGAATCAATTTTTGTTTGTTCCAGTGAATCAAATCTTTCGAGGAAGCATAGCCAAACCCTTTGTCACCACGCCAGCTTGTAGTCCACACCAAATGAAAAATCCCATCCGGCCCTTGCTCCATCGAAGGATCACGCATCACTTTTTGATTGCCGACTTCTGGCTTCAAAAGTGTTGTATCCAAATCCTTCCATTTGTAACCGTCGTAGCTGTACAACATTCGAAGACCGTCCGTTGCAGGTTCATGAAAAGACGTGAACAGATAAGCTTTGTTAGAGCAGGAAGCCATCACAAAAGCTGCAATTATTATGACTATGCTATTTTTCAAATTCTACATTTTTAGTTTATCAGCAATAAACATGAATCAACGGTATTGCGTCGCACCCTTCAACACCTGAATAGGAATCATCCTACATAAACGACAACCATCTACTACTTTTCCAACACCAAAACCCAATCATTCCCCTCTTTGGGAGTACCCGGCGGGTCAAAGCTAACAATTCCTTTCTTAGATTTTAGTTTGATCGTTTGTTCAGTTCCGTCTTTCGGGCAATACCATCTTGCTTTAGCAAATGCAAACCCAAGCTTCGCTGTATTTACCTTAAAGCTCCGTCCGGTATAAGTATAGGCAAAAGCATAATTGTGTCCTTTAGTAGCTAAGATATAATTGTACTTAGTCTGGTTATTATCAGCAATAATTTCCTGTGCAGGTTTTCTGTCGAAATAGCTTTTACTTAGCATCAGGTTTTTCAGATATTGCATCTGATTGGCTCCGGGAGCCTGCACTGTTTGTTTCCAACTGCCGGTAACCCCAAAATTAGCATCTCCATCACCTGGGGAATGAAACTGCATGACAGCATTTTCACCATAGGTAAATCCTGCTGCGCCAGCAAACACACTCCAGTAAGCGTAGCGTCTCAGTTCTGCGGCTGACCACCTGGGTTGTAAACTGTCATGCAAACCGTAAGGTATATTTTCGTAGGAGGGTTCTCCATCCAACACGGGTTTTGCAGGTTTTAGATAGTAGTCGTGTACGATATACCGCCAATTATCTTCGCCATAATAATGCTTTTCGTTAGCGCTGGTGTCCTGTGCATAGGTTCTGTGTCCACTTTGAATCATATTAAAATCTAGCCAGGATGCCTGATGAAACCAATCCGTTGAAGAGTATCTTCCTCTTGGATGATAAGTCATTAAATGGGTTGCATCATACTTTTTTATGGTATTTCCAAGCGTATTCCAGGTCTCCAAAGCTTCGTCGGGCTTGATGTCGCCGCCGTTCAGCCAGATGATATTTGGATAGTTCTTAAACCGTTCTGCTAAAAATTTACCATAAATTACAGCTTGTGCTGGCGTAGTTTTTCCTTCTTTAACCGCGCTACCCCAAACAGGAACCAAGGCCATGTAAATGCCTCTTTTGCCAGCTTCCACTACAATAAATTCAAGATGATCCCAATAATCATATTCATTACCTATACCCGCCTTGTTCCCGGGTGTAACTAAAGGTTGGCTAAGTTCGTTATCTTTTAACGCATGGGCACCATAGGCATTTTTTGCTCCCAGTGTATGCAATACCATCACTTGAATAACATTAAATCCTTGTTTTTTTCGGGTATCCAAGTAAAACACGGCATCTTCTCGATTGCACTTGGCAAACAACAGCCAACCTGTGTCACCCAACCAAAAAAACGGCCTGTCATCTGAATTAGCAAAGTAATGTTGATTAGCTGCCGAAACCTTTATATACGGAAGGTTGGTTACCGATTGTGCAAATGCGTTTTTTCCAACTGCCAGGAACAAGCAACAAAACAAATGAACGGCAACCCAAAATTTTAACCGCAGCGATCCACTTTTCATATAAAACTAAGTTAAACTCAAACTAAAAAACAACATTATTTTTAGGGCACTTTTGCTCTCTATTCAGCGCACGCAACCACCATTAGCCCCTACAATTTCAGACAAGAGTTTAAAATTAGAATGTTTTATTTTGTTTTGACAACAAGCGTAATTTTTTCCAGTAGAAAAGAAAATTATTCCATCTTTCGACTTCATAAAAGCGCGCGTTACTATATCAGGATATCCAGGTGTCTTTTACGGCACCTATCTTCCACTCCATATTTACCTTTTTTATAAAAATATAATACCCTCTTCCACACCGGCCTCCGCAAGTAAAACCTGCTTCTAAAACGCCAAAATTCTTACTCTGGTCAAATTGTATCCTTGAAAAATACACAATACCAGAGAAAACAAAGTCATAGGAGGTGTCCCAGATTTTATTGGAAGAAGGAAACTCACCAAGGTCCCTGATTTTAAAGGGTCTTGTCAGTTTAATATGTTGATAATCAAAAATATAGCTTTCCTTTTGGTTCGGAATAATGGAGTGAACATTTTTATAATGTTCTTTGAGTTCCTTGCCCAAGTTTTCTTCCGATGGCGTTAACAAAGGATCAAATGCAATAATAACTGGCGTTGTATCTTTTTTAATTCTTTGAATTTCATCTTCCCATACCATCCATTTATTTTTTTGTTCCTCGGTTAGTTTTGACTAGTCAACTTTATAACCCTCTTGTTTATCGAACTGGTACAAACCTTTTAGTTCGTGCAGGGGTGGTGGGTTGTGGTATATTCTTGTATCAACGCAGACAGTCTTTATCAGACTGGGGAAAATTTGCTTCATTACCTGCTTTTCGAACATAAGATAGCAGTCATCTGTTTTGCAGTTACCAAAAAACACTAAAAAAGCTATAAAAAAAAATGCAGTTATCCTGTTCATTGTAGTCAGGTTACTATTCATTTCAGAAAAAGCAAGGTGCAACTACCCCTATAATACTCAGAAACAATCCAGTATATATTCTTCCTTATAAACGTTCAATAATACCTGCAATCCCCTGTCCGCCACCCACACAGGCTGTAACCATACCATAAGATTTACTCAGTCGTTTTAGATCCTGGAGAACCTGTACAGAAAGTTTGGCACCGGTACAACCTAAGGGGTGCCCCAATGCAATCGCTCCACCATTAATATTGACTCTTGAAGGATCTAAGCCCGCTTGCTGAATTACAGCTACCGACTGAGCTGCAAACGCTTCGTTTAGTTCTATCAAATCAATATCGCTCAAATTCATGTTTGCAAGTTTCAATACCTTAGGAATCGCGGCTACAGGCCCAATTCCCATGATCCTCGGCTCCACCCCTGCTACGGCAGAAGCTACTAAGCGGCCGATAGGTTTTAGTTCCAATTGATTCATCAATCGCTCACTCATGACAATCACAAAGGCAGCCCCATCACTTGTTTGCGAAGAGTTACCGGCTGTAACAGTTCCTTTTGCTGCAAACACGGGCTTTAATTTTGCCAGTACTTCTAAAGAGGTATCACTGCGAGGACCTTCGTCGGTTTCTACAGTGAAGGTTTTTGTTTGCTTTTTTCCTTTCCCGTCTAAATACACCTCTTCTACCTGAATAGGAAGAATCCCTTCTTTAAAATAGCCATTGGCAATAGCTGCCAGGGCTTTTTGGTGCGACTGGAAACTAAACTCATCCTGTACTTCACGGCTGACACCATACTCTTTGGCTACGGCTTCTGCAGTAAGACCCATACCGAGGTAATAATCTGGCGCATCGCTTGCAATAGTATAGGAGGGCACAGTCTTCCAGCCGGCCGCGGGAACCAGACTCATGCTTTCGGTTCCTCCGGCAACGATGCAATCAGCCATACCTGTCCTTATTTTGGCTGTAGCAATGGCGATTGTTTCCAGTCCGGATGCACAGTAGCGATTTACAATCGCTCCCGGTATATCAATGCCAAGCGCCCTTGCCGAAATAATACGACCCATTTGCAAACCCTGTTCGGCTTCGGGAACCGCATTCCCAACCAATACATCATCCACCATGCTGTTTTCTAACTGGGGCACCGAAGCCATCAATCCTTTGATCACTTCAATGGCCAAATCATCGGGGCGGTAAAATCTAAATCCCCCTTTTTTGGCCTTTCCCACTGCTGTACGATACCCTGCTACAATATACGCCTCCTGCATAAACAATCTGTTATTTTAAAATAATCGTCTTTAAAACTAATTTATTTTTTTAAAAAGATATAAACGCAAATAGCATTCATTTTTGCATTTTTACCCATTTTCTCCACCAAATATACCCAACCCATTTATTCCATCCAAAAACAGTTTGAACTTACTTTATATTTGCCTATGATTTATTCGGTTTTACGCAAGTATTTTTTCAAGGTTTCTCCCGAAAAAGCCCATAATAGAGCCATGGGCTTGCTAAAGACCGTTACAAAAATTCCATTGGGCAAACAGTTCATATCACTACTTGCAGCGCCTAAATTACCCATCGAAACACATTTTTTGAACATTACTTTTAAAAACCCAATTGGTTTAGGTGCTGGTTTTGATAAAAATGCATCCTATTTGCACGAATTGGAAGCACTAGGTTTTGGATTTGTTGAAATTGGGACAGTTACACCACTGCCACAGGAAGGCAACCCCCAACCCAGGTGCTTTCGATTGGTGCAGGACGAGGCATTAATTAACCGCATGGGTTTTAATAATGATGGAGCTGATGCCATTGCTGAAAGATTAAAAAAATGGCAGGAAAAGAAAGCCGCCCTGAATGAAAAATACCCCATGATTATTGGAGGCAATATTGGGAAAAATAAAAGCACACCCAATGAAGATGCCTGGAAGGATTACGCCACCTGTTTTACCAAGTTGCACCCCTATGTAGATTACTTTGTGGTGAACGTAAGCAGCCCAAATACACCTGGCTTGCGTGAGCTACAGGAAAAAGATTCGCTACGCAAGATTTTGCTTCATCTTGCCATGATGAACAACGGAAAGGCAAAAGCAAAACCCATTCTTTTGAAAATCGCCCCTGATTTAGAACCCTCACAGCTCGATGACGTTATTGATCTGGCGCTTGAAATAAAATTAGATGGGATTATTGCCACAAATACCACCATCAGCCGCAACCTCTTGAAAACTCCACAAGGTGAAATTGAAGCCATTGGTGCTGGTGGCCTTAGTGGCAAACCCCTAAAAGAAAAAAGCACGGAATTTGTAAAATACATCCATCAACAAACAAACGGACAGGTGCCCATCATCGCATCGGGAGGTGTTTTCACCAGCAGCGATGCAAAGGAAAAGTTCGATGCGGGAGCCTCCTTGGTTCAAATTTGGACAGGTTTCATCTACGAAGGGCCATCCATAGTTAAAAAAATATGTAAAAACCTTAACTAAATCTATGATTTTTGATCTTCTCTTTATTTCTGGCTCCGAGCTCTTTAGCAGCGAGGCCATCATTAGTTTTATTATCCTGGTTATTCTTGAAGTGGTACTGGGTATAGACAACGTGATTTTTGTAAGCATCATCCTCAACCGGATGCCCGAACCCTTGCAAAAAAAGGCCCGCTCTACCTGGATGGTTACCGGGATTGTATCAAGAACCCTGTTGTTATTGGCCTTAGGCTGGCTGTTGCAACAAAAAGGCAAACACGTAATCCCCGAAGCCTGGTTTGGAAAAGGTTTCGACTTAGCCAGCATTGTAATGCTTGTGGGAGGGCTATTTTTAATCTACAAGTCGGTAAAGGAAATCCATCACAAATTAGAGGGCGAAGATCCATCTATCGCAGCGGGTGGAGGTAAAAAACTTAGTTTTCTACAAGGCATATTCCAAATTATGCTTATTGATGCCGTTTTTTCTTTCGACAGTGTTATCACTGCAGGAGGTACCGCCAAGCATATTGAAATCATGATTGCCGCCGTGGTAATCGCTATGATTGTAATGTTTGTGTTTAGTGGAAAAATAGCAGGCTTTATCCACAATCATCCAACCATCAAAATGCTTGCACTTTCGTTTTTGGTGATGATAGGTGTGAGCCTTATTGTAGAAGGCTGGAATTCTGAAATGGCTCACGAACTGCATTTGAAAAACTACATTTACTTTGCGATGGCCTTTTCATTTGTAGTAGAACTGCTGAATTTAATGATCAGAAGAAAGCAAACCCAACGGGTAGTAGAGCTAAATGATCCCATGATAAAAAATGATCCAAAATAATTCTTCAAAGGGGGCTGGATCCTTGAACAGGAAAAATAGTTGTGGAACAGAAATCTGAAATATCGGAGGCAATCCAAAAGGGGGTACGAATCGGGAAGAAAACCTATCGTCTACCCTGCTTTAAACTCTTGTAAATCAAAGTCTTTTGGAAGATCCAAACCCTCCTGTTTTGTGCGGTCATAATTTTTCATCATCTAAAACCCTTGTACACACTAGAAAGTTGTTTGCAATTTGGGTGCCTCGAGGCATCTTTTGGTGTATTTTTAGGCTGTTATGTTTATCCGTCGAAAGAAAAATGCGTCTGGAAGTACCAGTATTTTAATTATAGAAAAGCGAAAATGGGTTGAAAGGCTACAGAACCAACACCCACCTTAACAAAGACGAAGTGATAGAACAGTACCACCAATTATGGCAAATAGAAAAAGCTTTCAGAATATCAAACACGACTTGCAGATAAGACCCATATTCCATCACCTAAAACGTAGAATAGAAGCTCATATCTGCATTGCCTTTGCCGCTTGCAAAATCTACAAAGAACTGGAACGCCAACTCAAGGAGAAAAAGGGAGAATTAAGCCCTGAAAAAGCCATAGATATACTCAAAACTATTTACAGAGTTGAGTTTGAAACTCCATATTCCACAAAAATTTACAAGCGCCTCATATTAAAAACAAACGAACAAAAAGAGCTCATCAACCTATTTAGTCTCAATCTTTAATTTGGGTGCCTCATTGCACAATACAGGAGATAACAGATCCAGGGTTATGGCGTCATTTTTAGAGATACGGTTCCCAAATACATCACCTGGTTTGGCGAGGCCGGCGGGCGGCTGTGCCGAGGCGATGGATACAGCTATCGTTAAAACAAAGGCAAACAAATATTTTTTCATTCGATTTATTTTTGCAAATAAATCGAACAAAATGAATGAAAAAGATTTTTGGGTTACTATAACACCTTGTTCGACAAATAATAAAACCGCCCTTCGGAGCCGTTACGTTTCGCCTCTTTGCTAACGATAACCTCTCTCATCCATTCGCGCCATATCCGGATCCCCTTCTAAACTGACAATTACTACCCAAGCAATGCCTACGAGCAGTTGCCCAGTCCTCATGCTTCCAGCACTCGAACTACTTTACTATAGCTCGCTGCCCCATCTTTGTCCACCTGCTTAATACGGATTAAGAGTTGCTGACTTTCGTTTTTTATCGTTTCCTGTGCATTTTTTTGACAAGAAAAAACGAAAAGGCCAAGCCCGATTGCAACCAGCATCAAGGCGATGGTTCGGTAGCGCCTCTTAAAACATGGGGACAGTACTAAAGTCATTAATGCCAGGATGGGCAGGGCCTGATGGCGGATGCTGAAACTATACCGCTGTGCCGTGGCAGAAGTGCCGTTTTTGACTTTAGTAAAGATTTTATCACTAATGGGGGTAAAATCTTTCCCATTGGCTGAAGCTTCTACCACGTAGTAGTCGTTATTGCTCTCGCTGGAGGCAGTCCAGCCCACTTGCAGGTTATCGTTTTTTAACAGAGCCGTAACGTTGCTAAAATTTACAGCAAGCACCATACTATAACAGGCGTCATTGATAGCAGCGAGTTTATCACCGTCTATTTTCCATCCTTTTTCATTAATCAGTTTATTGCGGAAGACAATTGCTGTTTGGCTATATTTCTTATCAGTTTGAGTTTTAAAATTAACTCCCTGGTTGGTGTTGGCGCTATTTGCCCATCCGGCCAGGGTGTAGCTATAATTTTCACAATTCAGTCCCGACCCATTAAACATCATGCTTGCACTTGTGAGCTTTGCCAGATTCCAGGAGCCTAATTTTTGATTAAACGCTAGTGCGTAAAAAAACATGTAGTCCATCTTTGTAGCATTAGAGGTATTCCAGCCACTAATGTTTTGATTGAATGCAACAGCGTTATAGAATACGCCACTCATATCTTGAACACTATCAGTATTCCAGTTACCTATGTTTTTGTTAAAGCTGCTCGCTGTAGAAAACATATAGCTCATATTCTTCACATTGGAAGTATTCCAACTGCTTAGTTCCTGGTTGAACGCTTTTGCCCCATAAAACATATACGTCATGTTGGTAACTTTAGAGGTATTCCAGCTACTGATGTCGCTGTTAAACAATGTAGCGTTATAAAACATAAGTGACATGAACCCTACGCCTTCCAGACGAGGGCTGTCAGTAGCTGTTATGGCCTTTAATTTAGAACAATCCCGAAAGGTCTCCTGCATACTTGACCAGGGTGCAGTTCCCCAGCTTTTAACATCAACCAAGTTTTCTGCGGTACTAAGAATGCCGCCAGCAACAGCGCTATACCCCAGTCTGATGTTTCGGAGGTTTACCGGCTCCATAGATAAAGTAACGGTATCCCCATCAACAATTCCGGGGATATTAATTGTAATTTTTGTTGAAGCAGTGAAAGAGCCATTACCACTTTTTCCGGATGTAGAGACCCAACTATAATTCACAACACCAGCTGTGGCTGTATTGATTTCAATTGCTGGCTTAGCAAGTGGAAAAGACCATTTTGTAACAAAGGGAACTGATTGTGCACGGACGCTGATGCCCCAAATAATAATAGCTAAAAGAAAAAAAGAGCATAAATATTTTTTCATATATTAGAATTTTACCGGGATACCCCGGGGTTCACTTTATTTTTTCGCATCTGTCTTTGTAAAATTGCCAGGTGTAGCTATAATGTAAGCACCTGGCATTATAAAAGCGGCTCCCGGATAGTTGGTTTTCCAAATCCTGCCCGATCGGCACCTTGTATAGATGTATTTTCTTCTTTTAATGGTACTCTCGCAATCGGCATCGTTCTTTGGTTCATAGCAAAGGGATTAAAAAAATTAAAAATACAGCAGAGACGTCGCCCTAAGACATCATATCACCAGGGACGTTTTGTATTTCTATAGCTAAAGTATATGTGTCAAAATGCTCACCACCCCGGTATCTGTTTGAAAATATCCGGTAACTATTGCCCCCTGCAAGGTATAGTATCACTTTTTGTGGCCAATTTTTGAATGCAGGAACTAGCGTACACCTCCGTTTAGTTTCCATGGCGTTGCTGTCTGCTTCAAAGGTACAACATAAATAGACACGTTCCTATACTCCATTTAATTTGTTTATTCACGATTTAAGTTTGTTTGACCTTTTTGTACTTTTTAACCTGGTGCTGCCCCGGGCTAACAGTTCTATTGTTCCTTTTTTTCCCGACTTGTCCAAATTAGGTCAGCAAGAAAAATTCCGTAGTATTTCGGTAATTGCTGGGGTATGATTCGCCCTAATTCTGATTGATTTTCCGGTCAATTTGTTTTTTAATCT
>JBDHYK010000027.1:0-21382 GCA_039811305.1 Niabella sp. | reverse complement strand
AAATCAATGATTTCTCTTGGCGTAAAGTGTTCTCCAGCTTCTTCGTTGTTCTCTTCGTTAAATCGTCTTACCAAATCTTCATACACATAACCCATTGCCAAGGGTGGTAACTTGTCGGGGTGCAATTCCACTTTCGGAGAACAGAATTTTTCAATCAGTGAAAACAGAATGTCCGCTTCGTCCAATGTTTCAATTTCATTTCTAAATTTGAATTGCTTGATAATGTCCTGCACATTTTCAGAAAAGCCGTTCAGGTAGTTTTCAAAATTGCTTCTCAGGTTTTTCGGGTCGTCAAGCAGTTTTTTTAAGGTAAACTTTGAAGTATTGTAAAACGCCAAACCTGAACCGTGTTTGCTGTTGGTCAGCAAGCTGTCTAAGTTTTGAAGTTTGGATTTGTATTCGTTGAAGGTCTTTAAAACTTGTTCTTTGGTGGGTTCTAAAAGCAAGTCCAGTCTGCGAATAACTACCATTGGCAGGATCACATCTTTGTATTTTCCTTTTTGGTAGGTATTTACCAAAACATCATCCGCAACAGTCCAAAGGAAGTTAATAACGGGTTGCAGTGATTGTGTATTTAAGCTCATTTCGTATTTATCTTTTCGTTTATTTTCAGGTTTCTAAATTACAATTTTAAGCCGCATAACCGTCTTTGGTGCGGTGGCAATTACTCACGGCACTTTTATTTTCAAAGGTGTTCGTGTTGGCTTCGCAGTTCAAAATATATTGTGCGGTGGGAATTACTTTAGTAATCATGAACTCCGCAAAGTAAAAATTAAATTTGTGAGTAAAAAAACTAAGACACAGAAGGGTAGATCCCGATAACCATCTCGATCGGCTTACTCGCTGTCCGTTTGTTGTATCGTTTGTATGTTGTTCACCAGTCAAAATGGTTTACTCTATTGTTTAAGTTTTGGTCGCCTATTCAATGTTCGGAGTGTCGTTTTACCATTGGCTTTATCGTTTGTCTTGCCAAATTAATTTTGGGTTTTTGGCAAATTTGTCAAAATCGGGGCATTTCCCGTCGCCCTTGCCTGTAAGGCCGCCATCAGGTGCACAGATCAGATTGCAGTCGCTATCATAAAGCAGGCCATAAAAATCGCAACAATGCGGGGGAACATAATATACAATTTGGCCTTTGTATTCGTACTCCCACACGCTCGTTGCCGGACTTCGTACGGGCTCGTTTTGCAGCTCTTTTATTTTTTGTTGAACGCAAAGCGGAATTTGGGTACTGGTTTGAGGTTTACTACACCCCCCTGCCAGAATGAGTGCCACAATACTGATCTTTAAAAAGGAGAAATTTTTCATTTTACTACCTAATTTAGTTGAGTTCGACAGATACATTCCACCCGGGTTGTTTTTCTAAAAGCTGAATCATTTCTGAATTCATCTCAAAACCCTTGCCAGAATTGAACAGACAGATTTGAAGGCCTTCCTGTGGGTCGTGCAGTTTGATTGCGAAGGAAGCATCTCCCTGGTATGCTTTGAGATTGATTTGCACAAACTGTATAAGGTCTTCTGTAAGGTCTTCGGGCGGCAATTGTACCGATATTTTCCTTGTAAGATTTTTTCGGATGCTATCGGCCAGAAAAACCTGAGCCAGCTTAAATTCAATCCGCCCGTTTAACCATTTTCTGAAAGAACCGCTGATAAACACCGCTTCCCCTAACTGCAACAAAGGGCCGTAGCGTAAATAATCTTCCGAGAACAACAGGATCTCAAATTTTCCGCTGTAATCTTCTATCACAAAACTACCATATTTATTCCCATTTTTGGCAATGCGGTGCCTTGCATCACTTACGAGGCCCAGCATCCTGAAGATTGCATTGGGATTGATTTTTTCAGAATCCCTTGTTTTATACTCATTCAGGAATTCAATAGTTGTGATCCCGTAATGCTTCATTTCAAAACGGTAATTATCTAAGGGGTGTCCGCTTAAAAAAATACCCGTAACTTCTTTTTCAAAATCTAATTGTACTATCAAAGGCCAGGGATCGCAAGCCGGAATCTTAGGAGTAGGTATTTCCATAAACTCGGTAAGGTCGCCAAAAAGGGTGTTCCCCGAAGTTTTTCCCTGCGTATCGCATTGATGCCCATAGGTTGAAATTTTTTCAAGACCGGTAGTTTTGTCCCCTTCCGGGGTGTAGAAATACTGGGCTCTGTGAAGTTCTGTGAAGCAGTCGAATGCACCGGCGTAGGCTAAACTTTCTAAGGTTTTTTTGTTTACAGTGCGCTGATTCACTCTTTTTATCATATCGAAAATAGTAGCGTAGCTGCCATTTTTTTGTCGTTCTGCAATCAGGCTTTCCACGGCGGCTTCGCCCACTCCTTTCAACCCGCCAAGACCAAAACGGATTTCTCCTTTTTTATTTACGGCAAACCCCTTTCCCGACTCGTTCACATCGGGGCCTAAAACCTTAATCTTCATTCGCTTACATTCTTCCATGAAAAAGGTAATCTTATCCAGCGAACCTGCGTTGTTGAGTACAGCGGCCATATATTCGCTGGGATAATGTGTTTTTAAATAGGCGGTTTGGTAGGCAACAAAGGCATAACAGGTAGAGTGCGATTTATTAAAAGCATATTGGGCAAACGCTTCCCAGTCGGTCCATATTTTTTCTAATTTTTCTTCGGGGTGCTGGTTTTTTGTGGCGCCTTGCAAAAATTGCTTTTTCATTTTGTCCAGCGTGGCTCTTTGCTTCTTGCCCATCGCCTTACGCAGTATATCGGCATCGCCCTTAGTGAAATTGGCTAATTTCTGACTTAAAAGCATCACCTGCTCCTGGTACACCGTAATGCCATAGGTTTCTTTTAAATATTGTTCCATCTCTGGCAGGTCGTAAACCACTTCTTCGCGACCGTGCTTTCTGTCAATGTAATTGGGAATATAAGCGATCGGCCCGGGACGGTAAAGGGCATTCATGGCAATCAGATCGTCAAACCGGTCGGGTTTCAGGTCGCGCAGGTATTTTTGCATACCGGCGCTTTCAAACTGGAAGGTGCCGGTAGTTTCGCCGCGTTGAAAAAGGAGGTAGGTTTCCGCGTCGTCTAAAGGAATCTGATCCAGATCAATTAGTACGCCGTGGTTGGCCTGTATCAGTTGCAATGAATTTTTAAGAATGCTCAGCGTTTTCAAACCCAAAAAATCCATTTTTATAACTCCGGCGCTTTCAATATCATTTCCTTCAATTTGGGTAACCCATAAGTCCGAGTCTTTGGCAGTTGCCACCGGTATCAGCTCGGTTAAATCCTGCGGTGCAATGATGATGCCTGCTGCGTGAATGCCGGTATTTCGGACAGATCCTTCTAATATTTCGGCCGCATGCAAAACCTCGCGTAGCTGCTGATTTTTTCCGTCTTCGCTTGAATAGAGCTCTCGAATTTTTCTTACACTCTCCAACTCTTCTGCCCCTAAATTGTCTTTTTCAATAAGGGAGTCTGGGCCGTCTTTGGGCTGGACGGGTGCGTGCAGGATGCGTTTGAGAACAATTCCCGGCCGCTCGGGGACTAATTTAGCTAAGGCGTTGGCTTCGGGTAGTGGCAAATCTAATACACGCGCCACGTCTTTGATGCTCATTTTGGCAGCCATTGTGCCGTAGGTTATAATTTGGGCTACCTGGTTCTTACCATATTTTTCTATCACATAGTCTATTACTTTCTGGCGGCCTTCATCATCAAAATCGGTATCAATATCTGGCATTGATTTCCGGTCGGGATTCAAAAAACGCTCAAATAGTAAATTGTATTTTATGGGGTCAATATTAGTGATGCCGATGCAGTAGGCCACAACCGAACCCGCAGCCGAGCCCCGCCCCGGCCCTATAAACACTCCAGCGTCTCGCCCGGCTTTAATAAAATCGCTTACAATTAAAAAATAACCCGCAAAGCCCATCGTTTTTATCGTAAATAACTCAAAATCAATTCGTTCTCTCAACTCGTCTGACAGGCTGCCGTATCGCTTCTGAGCGCCTTCATAGGTCAGATGCTTCAGGTATTCCCATTGGTTGAGCGAGTCGAAACTTACTTTCCCCTTCTCAGTAAGTTCGTCTTGGGTATGTATCTGGTATTCTGTGGGTACAGGAAAATTGGGTAGTAAAATATTTCTGTGCAAATCCAACAGTTCTACTTTGTCTGCAACAGCATTAGTATTTGCAATAGCCTCGGGGATGTCTTGAAAAAGTTGCGTCATTTCTGCCGTAGTTTTAAAATAAAACTGATCGTTCGCAAAGGCAAAACGCATATTCTTCATATTCACATCGTCGTCCGAAAAATCGCCCCGATAGGCTGGGGTGCTTTGTTTTTCGCCGGTGTTGATGCACAAAAGAATGTCGTGGGCATTAAAATCGTTTTGTTCTACATAGTGCGAATCGTTGCTGGCAATGATGGGTACCTTATATTTTTTTGCGAATTTGAGCAATACCTCATTTACTTTTTCCTGATCGCCAATGCCGTGGCGTTGCAATTCAATGTAATAGTCTTCTCCAAAAAGGTCGAGCCACCATTTAAACTCCTGTTCAGCCTCTATTTCTCCTTGTTGAATAATCGTTTTTGGCACCAGGGCACCCAAACAACAGGTGGTGGCAATCAAGCCCTCATGATGGGCCATAATCAATTGTTTATCAATGCGTGGATACTTGCCGTACATCCCTTCTATAAAACCCAGGGAAGTAAGTTTCGACAGGTTTTTATACCCGGTTTCATTTTTTGCCAATAAGATTTGGTGGTAGCGGGCATCTTTTAGCTCTTTTGAAAATGTTTTTCGGGTACGGTCGGCCACCACGTAAAACTCGCAACCTACAATGGGTTTTACTAAAGGATTGCCGTTGGCATCCCGGTGTTTGTAGGCCTCAGCTACAAATTGAAATACCCCAAACATGTTCCCATGGTCGCTAATAGCCAGTGCCGGCATACCATCGGCAATGGCTTTTTTATACAATGCAGATATAGGTGCGGCTCCGTCTAATAGCGAATACTGGGTGTGAACGTGTAAATGTGAAAATTTCATACTGCTAAAGTGCAAAAAATATGGCTAAAAACCATGTAAAGATATTAACAAACCCGTTTGGCGTCTTGTTCCAATCTTTCTACGCATCGAATTTTTATAGCTGCATACGAAGAGTTTTATTTTTTATAACTTATTAATAATCATTGAAATAAATATAATAAATAAAAAAATAATACACTTTGGGCAATATTATTTTTAAAAAAGCGTTTTAAAAGATTGAGAAAATTGATAAGTAAGGGGTTACTATCTATTTCAAACTAATACTTTTTTTGCATTAAAATTGACCTTATAATGGCGCGTGTGTTTCTGATTGGATTATTTTGTTTAGGGTTTTCGGGGTTCTCGTTTGCAACGGCTCCAGCTAGTTTAAAAGACTACAATAACAATGCCAGTTTTTCATTGGTAAAAAACTCTGTTTTGGCGATGGCGAAATATCCTAAAATGGAGTTAGCGGTTTCAGACCTTGTGGCTGCTCGTAATAACACCCTGAAGAATTCAGTTGCTTTTAAGAGTGTTTTGGATCATAAAGATGTTAGTGGCGTATCGGTAACATCCGCTGGTCTTACTGATGATATTTTAGAACTTCAGGCAAAATACGCGGAACGCCTAAATGTTTTGCCTCA
This sequence comes from Niabella sp., assembly GCA_039811305.1. GTDB lineage: Bacteria > Bacteroidota > Bacteroidia > Chitinophagales > Chitinophagaceae > Niabella. The sequence continues at coordinate 15,754 of JBDHYK010000027.1, read as the reverse complement.
GTTTTTAGCAAATATTGAGTTATTGGAGGGGATGGACTATTGGTATGGCACCCGTTATTTATATGGTGGCACCACTAAAAGGGGAATTGATTGCAGCGCTTTTGTAAGAGCAATGTTTGACGCGGTGTATGATATTGCACTTCCCAGAACTGCGAGAGAGCAATATAGTGAATGTCAGCGTATTTCTACCACCGAATTAAAAGAAGGCGATTTGGTGTTTTTTAATACCCGGGGCGGTGTTTCCCATGTTGGTATTTATTTAACCAATAACAAATTTGTTCATTCTTCCAGTAGCAAAGGCGTTACCATAAGCGATTTGTTTGAAAACTATTACATTACCCGTTATATTGGAGCGGGCAGAATTAGCGAACTTAGCAAAACAACTCCCAGCAGTTCTCCTTTTTTGGTAAAACGCTAAGGATTCGATTTTTTTCTCAATATTTTTTTTTGAATGGTTTGTAACACCGGGCGCAGGTCCGGTGTTAGTTTTAATAGTATTATACCGCTACCAAACAGAAATAGGGCCAACCCGGTTCTTAAAAACAAGCCCGTCCAACCGGTTGTGCTGCCAAATAAAAACCAGGTAATACCAAAAACCGATAAGGCAAGAACTAAGGTGTAAACCGAAGCGGCTGTAAAAGGAAACAATCTGAAGTTTTTCCATAAAAACAGAATGCGGAGGGTATTATAAATAGTGGTAGAGACTAATGAGGCGATGGCAGGGCCCAAAATGTCGTATTTTTTGGTAAAGAAATACGTCAAAGGGAGAATCAATAGTAAAAGCATCACGCCACTGGTGAGCTCAAAACGCCATCTTGTAGAGGTGCCGATGATTTGTGAATTAACCCCTGTGCCAAGATCTACCACTTTGGTGAGCCCCAGAAAGATAAAAGCCGAAAAGCCCAGCGCATAATCTTTATTCAGTCCCAGCACTTCAATAGCCTGTTGATAATTGAGGGTGATCAACACAAAAATAACCGAAGCAAAGATGAGCAAATTAATAGACGAACGTTGATAAATGCTTTGAAGAACATCTGTTTTTTTGTCTTTCCAGGCCTGCGAAAGGTGCGGAATAGAAGCGGCTACAATACTTCTTTGAGGGGCTTGTATAATGCTGGTGAGTATTTGTGCCAGGCCAAAAATAGCGGCTTTCTCTAAGCCGTTGGGCAAAACTGATGCAATTACCATTGTATCAAAAACAAGGGAAAGGGTAAACACAATGCTGCCCCCATACATGTAGGCACAAAAGCGTAAAATGGTTTTCAGCAGCCGCCGGGTTACTTTACTGGGTGAAAATGTCAAAGACACATTGCCGCTTGCGAAAAGATACACCAGCAAGGTAATTGCAATGCCTGGATAGGTGAAGGCGTACAACTTTATAAAAACATCAAAATTGGGGATGATTTTAAAAATAAAAAACACAATAAGAATGCTTGTAAATAAGCGCCATTCAACTTCTTTTAAAAAATTAGTCAATACCGATCGTTGTAAACCCCAGGTATAGGCCTCTAAAATATTATACAGTGTTAGCCCAAAACTGAGTGGATATACCCAATAATAATACGTCACAAACAATTGGGAATGGGTTCCATATTTTCGGGTCACCAAGCCTTCAAAGAAGATGCCAATTGCTGTTACCACTACAAACCCTATCAAACCCACTACCAGGGCCCAGGTGAGCATATCGTTTTTAGTCGTTTTGAGATGGTCGTTATAATAGGGAAAAAACTTATATATGTAGGCGGGCATGGCCAGGTTGGAGAGGGTAGCGATTAGGCTGGCAACAGCAACAAAGGTGCTGATCAGGCCGTATTGTTCGGGAGTAAAATAAGTTTCCTTTGTGAAAAAATAGGTATTGAGCAAACCCACTAAGAATCCGCTATAAATAACAACCGAAGAAATAATACTTTGTCGCCTTATATTTTTACTCATCTGTTTGGATTAATCCCTCACTAAGTTTTTTTGCTGCTAAGCTGAGGCGGCAAGTTACAATTTTACCACAGTAACGTAAAAATTAGGATCTGCCTTTAGTTCTTTAACAGGGGTGTTGGTTTTTAGGGTAGCAAATTGTTCGTTAGGATAGATCCAGTTTCCATCAGCCAATTTCAGGGGCATATTAAAACCTTTAACGCAGTGCCCCCAGCGATACTGAATTGCCCCTCGTACCAATTTATATTCTAAACGGGGTATTTGCACCGTCCGCAGATATTGGTCGAAGATTTTGCTCAGGTCTTTACCCGTTTTTGAGGACATATAGTCTTCAATTTGTTTTGTAGTAACGGTTTGATGGTAAAATTCCTGGCTCAGCCCCCTAAGCACCTGCCTGAAACTACTGTCATCTGCTATAACCTGACGGATGGTGTGGATCATATTGGCTCCTTTATCATACATATCGCTGCTCCCTTCTTTGTTCACCCCATATTTCCCAATAATCGGTCGGGTATTGTGGATATTTTTGCGTTGTCCAATAACGTATTCTTCCGCTGCTTTTTTACCATGTTTACATTCTACAAACAGAGTTTCTGAATAGGTGGTAAACGCTTCGTGTATCCACATATCGGCAATATCTTTGGATGTAATACTGTTGGCAAACCATTCGTGTCCGCTTTCATGTACAATAACAAAATCCCAGTCAATGCCCCATCCTGTACCAGAGCGGTCGGCTCCCAAATATCCATTGCGGTATCGGTTGCCATAAGCAATAGCGCTTTGATGCTCCATACCCAGGTGAGGGGCTTCTATTAATTTGTAGCCATCTTTGTAAAAAGGGTAGGGGCCCATCCAGGTTTCAAAACACCGAATCATTTCAGGAACAATTGTAAAATGGGTTTTAGCCCTGTTCAGGTTGTTATCCAGTACCCAATAGTCAAGGGGTAAGGGCCCTTTTTCCCCCATCATTGTCTCTTGAAAATGAACATACTTTCCAATATAGGGTATAATCAGATAGGAGTTGATGGGGTTTACCACTTCCCATTTCCAGGTGGTGGTGCCGTTTGGGTTTTTGTGTTTGGAAGTCAATTTACCGTTACCTACGGCAGTAAGGCTGTCTGCCACAGTAATCGCTAAGGAAGCGCCCTTATCGGGTTCATCGCTTTGGTGGTCTTTACAGGGAAACCAACTGCTGGCGCCCAAGCCCTGGCAGGCGGCACTCACGAAAGGTCTTCCCAAAGAATCTTTACCCCATATCCAGCCACCATGCCAGGGAGGATTGAGAGCTTCTCTTGGTTTCCCACTAAAATAGAGCTTCAGTTTCCTAACTCCAGGTTTTATTTTGTATTTCGCTGCGGTATCTCTGGGTAGCAGAAAATATGCATTGCCGTCTCGGGTGTAGGGGGTTCTTTTATTTTCGAAAAAAGCACTGTCTAATTGCATGGGTTCCTGCAAATCTATTTGCAGGTAGCGGAAGCCCGAATCGTACAAACTGACAGTGTTGCTACCGCTAATTGTTTTATTCGCGAAATTGGGGGTTACGGCAATATCATATTTTAAAACCTTCCATTTTTGCCTTCCGACACCCAAACTCCCCCGCAAAGTATCCTGGTGTGAAAAGGAGGTGGACGTGTTTTGTAAGAGCTGAGAAAAGCCCGTAAGGTTTAGGTTGAATACTATGCTGAGGGTCCATGCAAGTTTTAGATAAAATTTCATTTCAAAGTAGTTTAATAAGAAACCTATTTGTAAATTTAGTCTTTGTGAGGCGATAATTACGGAGCGATTTTTTAACCTACAATAAAAATAGGCCATTAATTGATACAACTGTTGTTAGTATTCAGGGTGGTTTTGTACCCAAAAATGGAGGTTATTTAGCAATTCAGGGTTTGAAATAGTTGTATTTTTTAGATATGTAAATATGCATTATTTGTAAGATGCTTATAATCTTGATTTTAACATAAAAAAGTAAATTTAAAAAAAATAATAAGTTTTTTTTAAAGAATTGTTAACAAAACACTACATTCGCAGCGTAAACTTGCTATATTATTTAAACAAACAAAAATTCCATGAGAAAACTTGCACTATTGGTAGCTTTCTTTTTGAGCATAAGTGGTTATCTTATAGCTCAAACTGGTACCATTTCTGGTAAAGTCGTAGATGAACAGGGGCATCCCATTCCCTTAGCATCGGTGTTAATTAAAGGTACCAATCTGGGTACCTCCACCAATGATGAAGGAGAATTTAAAATAACAGCTCGTAGCAACCAAACCTTGGTCATTAGTGCCAGCGGCTTTGCAACAAAAGAAGTGTTGGCTTCTAATGCCGGCGTGGTAGTATTAATCAGTTCTTTGTTTGCCGAGGACGAAGTGGTAGTGGTAGGGTATAGCACTTCTACAAAAGAAGCGTTTACCGGATCTGTAAAACAGCTTTCAGGAGAAGATTTGAATAACAAGAGTTTTTCAAATATTTCTCAGGCACTGGCCGGTGAAGTAGCCGGTGTAAGGGTGATCAACACGTCTGGCCAGCCAGGGACTTCAGCTACGATACGTATTCGTGGGTTTGGCTCGATAAACGGTAATCGGGATCCTCTTTATGTGGTGGATGGTGTTCCTTTCTCCGGAACTTTAAATGGCATCAACCAGGCAGATATTGCATCCGTAACCGTATTGAAGGATGCTGTAGCCACAGCAATCTATGGTTCAAGAGGTGCTAACGGTGTAATTGTGATCACCACAATTAGCGGGAAGGGAAAGAAATCGTTTATAGAAGTGAATGGGAAGTATGGGGTGAATATGTCTTTGATTCCCCGATATGATATTATAAGGTCGCCAGAAGAATATATAGAACTGGCCTATGAATCCATTTACAATCAAGGTCGTTCTACTAACGCAGTAGGAGGGCCAGGAAAATATGCCAATGACCGTCTGTTTGGAGCCTCCGGCATCGGCCCACAATACAATATGTGGAATGCAGCCACTGCAGCCGATTTGATAGATTCGAGTACCCGTAAGTTACGGCCGGGAGTAACCAGAAAATACGATCCGGAAAGATGGGAAGACTATGCGTTTCAAAATTCAAACCGCAGCGAAGTAGATGTTAAGTTTGGTGGCAGCGAAGGCAAGACGAATTATTTCGCATCTTTAGGGTATTTGAACGATGTTGGCTATTCTCTTAATTCTGACTTTAAACGTCTTTCTGGACGTTTGAACCTGAATCATCAGGTTAAAAAGTGGCTTTCAACGGGCTTTAATGTCAACTATTCTAATTCAATAACCAATAACAACGGACAGGAATCTAATTCTAACAGTGTGTTTTGGTTTGTAGATAATATTCCATCTATTTATCCCTTGTTCCTTAGGGATGCCAGTGGCAAGATTATGGCAGACTCCATTTTTGGAGGAAATACGTATGACTACGGTGCAGGTTCCCGGCAAAGAGGCTTCGGCGGGCTTACAAATGCAATAGCAGATGCCACCTTCAATACACTCAGACGCACCCGAAACAATATTACCGGCAATGCATCCATTAATTTTCAAATAACAGAGCACCTTTCATTGGACAACCGTTTGGGAATGCAGTACTGGACTGACTTAGGGGTAACGCGTAACAACAAGTTTTATGGGTCTTCAGCAGGACAAAAAGGTTCGCTTTTCCAAACTCGTTACGAAATGATGAACCTAAACTTGTTGAATATGCTGCGTTATATGCGTAAATTTGATGTGCATAGCCTGGAGGTATTAGCAGCCCACGAAGCAACAAAATACCGGTACAATATTTTTTCAGCAGGAGGCACGTATCTGATAGACAATTATGGATTGGATCTGGATAACACGGTTGTTAAAGTTCCGGGTGCGGTAGGGTCCAGTACAGACAATAACCGATTGGAAAGCTATTTTGCGCAAGCGAACTATAATTACGACAGTAAGTATTTTTTATCAGGTACGATCCGTAGAGACGGTTCTTCCCGGTTTGTAAAAGGAGAACCTTGGGGTACTTTTGGTTCCGTGGGTTTGGCATGGGTGGTTACAAGCGAAGATTTTATGAGGCAGATGGGGATAATAAAATATCTGAAACTTAAAACCAGTTATGGTATTTTGGGCGACCAAAGCGGGCTGGGATACTACCCTGGCTATGACAGAATCAATATCAGTAACCTGAACGGCCTTCCTTCTTTTGCTGCCCCCATTCCTGGAAATCCTACTTTGACCTGGGAATCTGCAAAAATGTTCCAGGCAGGTGCTGAGTTTAAATTAGGAAGGTTCCTTACTGGTTCGGTTGATTATTTTGTAAAAAATACAACTAATATGATCTTCAATCGTTCGGTAGGTATTTCTAACGGTTATGCCAGCATTACAGTGAACGACGGAAGGTTAAAAAATTCTGGTATCGAGTTCGAACTGACAGGGCATATTATCCAAAAAGCAGATTGGTTTTTGAATATTGGAGTAAATGGAGAACATTTTAATAATAAATTTATGAAAATGCCCTATGATCCTTCTACAGACAAGGACAAACTGTTAGACATCCAGGGTTCTTATGGATATGCTTTAGGGAAATCTATTTATGACTGGTATTTGAGAGAATACTTAGGAGTAAATCCAACCACAGGTCAATCGAAATACCGGGTATATTACGAAGACAAAAACAGTAATGACCAGTTTGATGTAGGCGAACAAGTAGTGAGTTTAACCCAGTATCTAAATGACAATCCAGACAAAGCAAGTGCTTTAAAGCAGGGAGAAACAAGTGTATTTGCACAGGCAACACAGCATTTTGTGGGTAAATCGGCCATTGCAAAACTGAGAGGTGGAATTAATGTTGAAGGAGGTTATAAAGGGTTTGCCCTATCAATCCAATTATTATATGGTTTGGGCGGTTGGGCTTATGATAACGCTTATGCTGTATTAATGGGCAGCGGTGCGGCAGGGGGTAATAATTGGCACAAAGATATTTTTGCACGATGGCAAAATCCGGGCGATATAACCAATGTGCCCCGTTTGTCCAACAATGCTGATGCTAATACATTAGGAGCTTCTACAAGGTATTTAACCAAAGCCAATTTCATGGCTTTAAATAATATCAATTTAGCATATACCTTGCCAACTTCATTAACAAACAAAGTAAGAATAGATCAAACAACAGTATTTGTGGCTGGAGACAATTTATGGCTGACAACGAAACGGAAAGGGTTTAACCCGGCAACGGCAGAAACCGGTAACTCCGATATGTACCGATATTCTCCTTTATCTACAATTACAGTTGGTTTAAAAGTGAAGTTTTAAAAAAGAGAAAAAATGAAAATTATGAAAAGAAATTATATAATTATGCTCCTCTTGGCAGCAAGTGCAATGGGTAGTGGGTGTAAAAAATCTTTTTTAGATGCAAAGCCTACTTCTTTTACAACTCCTGAACAATTAGGAGCCGCAGCCAAGCAGGATCCCGCCTTGTTAGATGGAAGTATTACAGGTCTTTATACCACGATGTTTACAGATGGTATGGGCGGTACCACCGGGCATGACGATTTTGGCCAAAAAGGGATTGACATTTATACCGATATGCTGCAGTCGGATATGGTATTAGCCGGAGTGAATTATGGCTGGTACACTACCATTGCTAACTATACAGCTCCCGTAAATTTTACCACGAATCCCTGCTATATTCCCTTTCGTTACTATTATCGCCAGGTTTTTGGTGCCAATACCCTTATTGATATTCTGGGTGGAGATGAAGCTACGCCAACCGGGCCCGGTGCTTATACTTTCGGTCAGGCAAAAGCTATGAGAGCTTACGCCTATTTTTATTTGAGTCAGCTTTATGCAAAGGGGTATGGAGATGGTTCCGAGAAAATTCTGCCCATTTATAAAAGTGCAAAAACTGAATTTGTAAACCAGCCCAAGAGTAAAGCCAGTGATGTTTGGGATTTTATGGTTAAGGATTTAAGAGATGCTATTGTCTATTTAAATGGGTTTACCCGTGCAAAGAAAAACCAGGTGGATATCAATGTTGCACGAGGTTTGTTGGCCTATGTTTTGGCAGCCAGAGGAACTGCGGCTGATTGGGCAGAGGTGGAAACACTTACGGCAGCTATAATGGCAGCTTATCCCAAAACAACGGCTGCTTACGTTGTTTATAACGGGACGAACGGTGCTACAGCCGGGTTTAATAATTCTACAGCACCCGCCTGGATGTGGGGCGTGGATCTTACTTTAGACCAGGGAATTAACCTTATTTCCTGGTTTGGGCAGGTGGATGTGTTCACTTACAGCTATGCCTGGGCTGGAGACCCCAAAACGATAGACCGTGGGTTGTACGATGCTATTCGGACAGATGATATAAGAAAAGGCCAGTTCAATGCACCCAATCAGGCAAGACCGCTATATCCTACTCAAAAAATATTTGACAAAGGTAGGGTTATTGGTGGGGCTCGTTATGTAACCAGCAGCTTGATTTATATGCGTTCTGATGAGTTTTATATGTTGAATGTCGAAGCAAAAGCAAACCAGAACAAGGATGTAGAAGCAAGAACCGCATTAGCATCTTATTTGTCTGATAGGATTACAGATCTCTCTTATTTAAATTCATTGTCGGGCGATGATTTAAAGAACGAGATATATAAGCAAACGCGTATTGAGTTTTGGGGCGAAGGTAAAAGCTATTTAGCCATGAAAAGAGGAAAAAGAGCGGTTGTACGAGGATCGAACCATTTGTTTTTCGCAAACCAAGCTATCTCCGCCGATGATCCGAGGCTGACATTTGAAATTCCTCAACAAGAAGTGCTGAACAACCCGAATTTAAATAAGTAAATCCATAGAAAATAGTACTGTACTATTAGGTAATTCAACCATTTCATTTTTTAAAAAAGCCTGTCAGTCTCTGGCAGGTTTTCTTTACTATCTCGGGTCATTTTTTGTAATGACAAAGAGCGGGAATTTTTCCTGAGTTCCGCACTGGGACACCCGAGTCAAAAATCAAAGATTTTTGCAATATTTTTCTGTTCATCTGTTAATAATAGAACTCTTCGGTACAGTTCATTAGTATTTGGTCGGCACATCTCAATTTGATGTTCGTTTTGAAGTATTTCAATGACTTTTTCCGGAGACTTATCCACTTTCTTATTTTTAAGATTACGTTCTAATTCCTTGTATACTTTGTATGCTACAAAATTTAGGTAGATGTGTGCTTTTTTCTTCTTTGAAGTCTATGGAAAATCCGTCTTATTTTTAAATCGGTCTTTTTTATCCTCCAAAGGATCGTTACTACTTCCTACGGTATTGTGTAATTTAGTTTTACCAGAGCTTTTGTCAATTATTTGGATACCTACCTTGCCACTTTTGTTGTTCTTTTTACGTGCATACAAGCCATAAAACCATAAAAAGATGCTCTGGAACACCCAAAAATACGCTAACAATTCTATAAGCAACGATTTATCAGTCGCTCCTAAAATTGTGAAAAATTTTCTGCGGAAGTCAGGAGGGTCCATGCAAGTTTTAGATAAAATTTCATTTCAAAGTAGTTTAATAAGAAACCTATTTGTAAATTTAGTCTTTGTGAGGCGAAAATTACAGAGCGATTTTTTTAACCTACAATAAAAATAGGCCATTAATTGATACAACTGTTGTTAGTATTCAGGGTGGTTTTGTACCCAAAAATGGAGGTTATTTAGCAATTCAGGGTTTGAAAATAGTTGTATTTTTTAGATATGTAAATATATATTATTTGTAAGATGATTATAATCATGATTTTATCGAAAAAAAGTAAATATAAAAAAAATAATAAGTTTTTCTAAAGAATTGTTAACAAAACACTATATCCGCACCGCAAACTTGCTATATTATTTAAATAAACAAAAATTCCATGAGAAAACTTGCACTATTGGTGTCCCTTTTGCTTTTTGCAAGCATGATGGGTTTTGCTCAAACCCGCAGCGTATCGGGTAGTATTGTAAATGTGAATGGTACCCCCGTGCCTTTTGCTACTGTATCTGAGAAAGGGACGCGAAATGAAGTATCTGCTGATGAAAATGGCAATTTCATCATTAAAGTTCCAACCACGGCCACACTGGTTGTGTCGGCTGCTGGTTATGTTGCATCAGAATTTAAAGCTACCGATGATTTAGCACGCATTGTGTTATCATTTGGTGGTAAGGACGTAATTGAGGAAGTCATTGTTACCGCTTCCGGTAATAAAATGACCAAGAACAAAGTTGGTTATGCCAACACCTCGCTTACAGCTGAAAACCTTACTCAGGCGAATCCCCAGAACGTTACCTCTGCATTGGCGGGTAAGGTGCCCGGCTTACAGATTAACCAGGTAGATGGTGGTGTAAATCCCAACTTTAGCGTGGTATTAAGAGGTTATCGTTCTATTACCGGTAACAACCAGGCGTTATTAGTTTTGGATAACGTAATCGTACCCAATGCCGTAATTAGCAACTTAAACCCCAATGATATTGAGAATATTACGGTGTTGAACGGTGCATCTGCGGCGGCGCTATACGGTTCGCAGGCTTCCAATGGTGCCTTGATCATAACCAGTAAAAAGGGATCTTATACCGCCCCCGAAGTAACTTTCTCACAGAATATTACCCGTAACTCGGTAGCTTTCTACCCAAAATTTCAAAAGAAATTTGGTGCAGGTTCCGATGCGTACGTGATGCAATACAACGCCTACGAAAACCAACAGTATGGCCCTGCTTACGATGGAACCGTGAAGGATTTTGGAGACATGAAATTGCCAAGTGGTAAAGGCCAGACCGTAAAATATGCCTGGGACGACAAAAATGGGAAACTAAATTTCTGGCAGCCTTCTACGTCTTCACAAACAGATTTTTCTGTATCTATGCCTACGGGCAAAACCGGACGTATTTATGTGGGCGCACAATACCTTCTTTCCAATGGCGTGGTTGAAGGGGATAAATTTCAAAGATCGGCTATCAGCTTAGGCGGGTCACAAAAACCTTATGAGAGCCTTACCCTGGATTATTCTTTGCGTTACACTCTGAATTCGTATGAACAAACAAGCGCTTTGAGCACCATTTACGACCTGATTTTAAACACACCGGGAAATGCCCCCATCACACAGTATAAAAACTGGAGGAAGGACTCGTTCGCCATGCCCGATTTTTATTATAATGCCTTCTATAATAACCCCTATTTTATAAAAGACAATAACAGGTCGTTAGCAAAAAATAATTACCTGGTAGGCAATATTTCTTTAAAGTACTCGCCTTTTCAATGGTTGGATTTAATCGCAAGGATAGGCGGAACCTCTCGTGAAAACCAGGGGAAAGACTGGTCAGATATTTATCGCTACAGCGCTTACGCTAAAGCCAATACCAATGGTAGTTATAAAAAGTCGGATATCACAGGTGGCGTTTCTGAAAGTATGTACTCCTATCAGAATTTAATCAGCGACTTACAGGCAAAATTTTCTAAACGTGTGTCAGATTTTGACTTGTCTTTAACCGTGGCTTCGCAAATTATGCAAACGACCACAAAGTCCATGTCTTCCAGTATATCAGGGTTGGCGGTACCGGGGATATTCAACCTATCGAACCGACTTTCCAACCCCTCGGCATCTGAGGGATATTCCAGAACCCGGACAGTAGGTTTGTATGCTGATTTTTATGGCACCTGGAGAGATATGGTAACCCTGCACCTTACGGGCAGACGCGATGAAGTTTCAGTTTTAGATCCTGGATTTAACGTATTTTATTACCCAGCAGGCGACGTGTCATTGCTGTTGCACAAACTCATTCCTGCAATTGGCGAAAGCAAGGTCATCAATGCTTTGAAACTGCGGGGAGCTATGAGTAACGTGGGTAATGTAAATATTGGAGCCTATGCTACTTTGCCGACTGTAGGCCAGGGAGCCGGGTACCCCTATTCCAGCAATTTGGGTTACTCCATCGGCAATACGATCGTTTCGCAAGGGTTGAAACCAGAATATACTTTCTCCAAAGAAATTGGGTTTGATGCGGATCTGTTGGACAACAGGGTGTCAGCATCGTTAACTGTTTATGGCAGTGAAACAAAGAACCAGACGATCTATGTAAGTCTTACCCAGTCCACCGGATATACCAGCCTTTTAACGAACACCGGAAACACCACCGGATCAGGTTTAGAGGCTTCGCTGAACGTTGTTCCAATTAGACAAAATGATTTGCGAGTTTCAGTTGGGGCAAACTATACATACAATAACAATAAAGTGAAAACCCTTGGGCTTGGCGACTTGAAAATATACCGGATGCTGTTTTATGGCGATGGTACCGGAGTCTATGCAGCAGAAGGTAAAGCCTTCCCTGCTTTATACGCTGTGGACTATATACGCGATTCAGCCAGTGGTAAAGTTATTGTGGACGCAATTACCGGTTACCCAACGATTGACCCTAACATTAAATATGCTGGAAATACACAACCTCTTCACCGTTTTGGTTTGACACTTGATGTTGACTATAAACAATTCACCTTTAGGTCAATAGCCGAATACAGGGGCGGGTATGTGATGTACAACGGTTTAGGAGGTACATTGGATTTTAGCGGTTCTGGTATCAATACTGCCATGTACAACAGGGAGCGTTTTGTGTTCCCAAATTCGGTATATAAAGATCCGGCTTCTGGTAAATACGTTGAAAACACTAATGTCCAGATAGCAGATGGGGTTACTAATTTTTGGACACAAGCAGTACGAAGAAGTGCTACAATGAACTATGTAACCTCGGGTAGTTTCTGGAAACTTAGAGAAATGTCAATAGCCTATCGTGCACCTAAAAGCCTGTTGGGCCATACCAAATTTATAAAAGGGGCCGAAATTGCACTGATAGGCAGGAACCTGTTTATTCTTACGCCAAAAGAAAACGTTTACACCGACCCCGAATATACATCCAGCGTTAATGGTACGGGAAATAGTATTGGGTTAAACGATATGGGTCAAATTCCGCCCTCAAGGTATTATGGGGCAACAATTACGTTTAAATTCTAAATTTGAAAAGATGAAAAAAATTGTACTATATCTTATAATTCTTGGAGCGGTTTCTTTTTCGGGGTGCAAAAAATTTGTTGATATAAACAAAAATCCCAATGCTCCAACCGGAACTGTAGATGAGCAATTGCTCCTTCCTACTAATATCGTTAGGTATGCCCAGTCTCGACCCACATATAGCCTATATGGAGAAGAACTGGTTGGTTATGTGGTTAATGCCGGAGGTGTTTCGGGATGGGGTACCATTATAGATTACAACTACGGCCCAGGCACCTATGCCGGGTTCTGGGACTTGTACGATATCATTACTGATATGAATGCCATTGTAAAAAGGGCAGATGAAGATCCGACTTATTTATATTATAGTGGTGCCGCTAAGGTACTGAAGGCAATGATCTTTCAGCAATTAGTAGATACGTATAATAACATACCTTACACCGATGCCAATAAGGGTACGGGAAGCCTTACGCCCAAATACGACAAAGCAGAGGACATCTACCTATCCATATACGGATTAGTGGACGAAGCCATTAAAAATTTGCAGGATGGGAAAGCAAGTAGTAGTACCTTGGCGATAACCGGTGTACGCGACCCTTTGTTTAAAGGAGATGTTGCCAGTTGGCTAAAGCTGGCCAACACCGTTAAGCTAAGAATCTATTTACGGGCAAAAAGTAAAGTAAATTTCCCCAATACAACGTTCACTTCAGACGGCTTTTTAACAAGTGATGCGATTGTGCAACCCGACTTTGTAAACGAAGCTGGTAAGCAAAACCCCACCTGGAGCAGGGTATATACTTCCGCTAACGCGTTGGTTGGAGGCGGCCTACAGCAGAGGGTGCCCTCCTTCTATACCATTGGTTTTTATAATGGAAACAAATTAACAGATAAGTTTCGTGGGAACCTGGTATATAAGAGCTTCCCAACCCCGGGCCTGAACCAGTTAGGTTTTGATCCGGGAACAGATGCCAATGCACGGGTAAAAGCCCCGAATGACTGGTTTATAGGAAGTGGTACCCCATCTGCCACTAATTATTTTGGGGTGGGAATATTTAAAGGACCAGATGCAGGCGAACCCATACTAACAGCTGCGGAAAGCTACTTTTTACAAGCTGAAGGTACATTGATTGGTGTGGTTTCTGGTAATACAAAAGATTTGTTCGAAAAGGGAATCACGGCTTCCTTCACTTATCTGAACAAGGCAAAAAACAATTCTTTGGCATCATCGCTGTTTGTGAACAAAACCAATGGGAAGCTGGCTACTGCTGCGGGGACCGATTTGATAACAATTAATGAAGCTGCCATTACCACTGAGGTGGCTACTTACAAAACCGATAATGCCAACAGTTACCTGGTGAATTTTGACCTGGCTACCACAAATGAGCAAAAATTAGAGGCTATTATCACCCAAAAATATTTAGCCAATAATATGATATGCGGGGGCGAATCCTGGAACGAGTTCAGAAGGACGGGGTACCCCACTACTACGATGCCTTCAGTAGCTAATAAATACACCAGTTTTGTATCCTTGCAAAGCCTCTCCCCATCGGCCAACAAGCTTCCGGGCAGGTTGCAATATCCAACTAATGAGTTTCAGTATAATGCGGCAAACGTAAACCAGCAGAAAGGAGCCGCGGCCAATGGTGGAATTGCGCCTATGGAGGATAAGATTTTTTGGGCAAAATAATATCTGATAATCTAATAATATTTAATAATATGAAAAAATATTCGATACTTTTAGCAGGTTTGGTTATAGCCACCGGCTTGACATCTTGTTTAAAGAGTAACAGAGATCTTATCACAGCAAAAGAATCACCTGTGGTGGTAGGTTTTAAAGATGTAACGCCGCCAACTTCTGGAGCAACTGCTCCGTTTAGGGCTTATGTACCCAAAACCTTAGACCCCAACCTTACGGAAGTTTCCTTTGATTCAAAGATACATTATTCTGGCGTGGGGGGGGCACCGTCCGATATTACGGTTCAGTTGGCTATGGATCCAACGGCGATTACCACCTACAACACCTCAGAAAAAACAGCGTTGGTTATGCCCGGGGCATCCAGTTTTACTGTTCCGGCAAGTGTTACCATTAAAAAAGGCGAAAACGATGCAGTAATCCCGATTACCGTAAAGGTGGGAACCCTGAACCAGGCCGTATCTAATGCAATTGCTTTGAAGATTAGTTCTGTTTCCGGCAACCAAAAAATTAGTGGCAATTTTGGAACAATAATCTTTAGCCTGCCTATTAAGAGCCTGTGGGAAGGGGTTTACACCTATGGAATTGTAAATGATTTTGGGGCCATTGATGGAAATATAGGAGGTAGTTTTGAAGAAACCGACGTTAGGTTATCCACCGTTGGACCTAATCTGGTAGAAGTACAATATTTATGGAGGACTTATAGCGGTTGGACAAGGTATCAGTTTAGCGGCGACAACTCTACAATTACTAAGATTATCGCATTTAGTGGATCTGAAAGAGCGACTGTAATAAACAGCGTTGATTTTGTGAATCCAGCAACCAAATCCTTCAAAGTAACCTGGACCTGTTTGAACAGAGGTATTAGAGAAACTTTCACCAGAACTGGTGATTAGATAATATAATTAAGTGAAGTGGTTTTAAATCAAAGACCTGCTCCTGTATGGGGGTAGGTCTTTTTGTTTATAATAACAGAACAAAAAAAACAGTGCCCTTTGATTTTTAAGGCAATTATTTTCTTAGCGGTAGACGCCAAACGTGCTGGCTAACAATTTTTGAAAGTGTAAAATTGGAAACGAATTAGTACATGGGGCGATGGTTACTCCCCAAACAAATTATTCACAGCCCCCTCCAGCATGGGAAATTTTTCCACAA
>JBDHYK010000026.1:0-21573 GCA_039811305.1 Niabella sp. | reverse complement strand
AAAAGCGAACAAATACCTCAGGATTTCTTTAAAAAAGGTGAAAATATAAGAGCCGTGGTAACCCGGGTAGATTTGAAAAATAACAACCCGGTGATTATCCTGTCCAGAACCTCGCCCGATTTTCTGGCCAAGTTGCTAGAAATAGAAGTTCCGGAAATATTTGACGGACTCATTATTATAAAAAAGATTGTACGCGAACCCGGCGAAAGAGCAAAAGTAGCCGTAGAGTCCTATGACGACAGAATTGACCCGGTAGGGGCCTGTGTGGGTATGAAAGGCAGCCGCATACACGGAATTGTACGCGAACTGAAAAATGAGAACATTGATGTTATCAACTGGACAAGCAATATGCAACTGTTAATTCAACGTTCTTTAACACCCGCTAAAATAAGCAGTATGAGCCTTGACCATGAAAAAAAACACGCCAGTATCTATTTAAAGCCCGATCAGGTATCTTTGGCTATCGGTAGAAGAGGTGTGAATATCAAGCTGGCATCAGAACTTACTGGTTATGAATTAGATGTGTATAGAGATAGCGATGATGAAGAAGAGGCATTTGATGTGGATCTGGAAGAATTTGCAGATGAAATTGATGAATGGGTAATTGATGCTCTGAAAAGTGTGGGATGCGATACAGCCCGCAGCGTGCTAAGGATTTCTCCGGACGAATTGGAGCGCCGTGCAGACCTTGAAAAGGAAACCGTAGCGGATGTGCGCCGGATACTTCAGGAAGAATTAGATAAAGAATAGCCCCGGGCACCGCCAATTGGGCTTCATAAAATAAATGGGATGAGACGAGAATAAAACAATTCATCAAGGATGAATAGAGAGGGAAAAAATTAATATGGCAGAAATAAAACTTCCAAGATTATTACAAGCGGCTAAAGAGTTCAACATTGGCCAGGAAACACTGGTGGACTTTCTGGTGGGGAAAGGTTTCCCCAAGGACGACCTGAAACCTTCCAGCAAGTTGACTGAAGCCATGTATATAGCTTTGCAACAGGGCTTCCAAAGCGATAAAGCTGCGAAAATTAAGCGAGATCAGGTGGATCTGCCTAAGGCAATAGGTGCCGACACTAAGAAAAGGAAAGATGAAGAAACAGAAGCCCCTGTAACTAAAAAAGAAGAAAAACCTGTCGTTACTCCCGAGCCGGAAGTAGTGATTCCAGAACCTACAGTACTTGTTGAGCCCGCTGAAGTGGTACCCGAAGAACCCGAAGCAACTCCATTATCTCAGGAAACGCCCGAAAGGACACACCCCCTCGTAGAGGAAAAAATAGAAACGGAAGAAACGGGTGAAATAAAAATTGCCGCACCCGAAATTGAAGGACCAAAAATTGTGGATAAGATTGACCTGTCAGAAATTGATTCTTCCACAAGACCTAAGAAATCCGCCAAAGAACCCTCTATAAAAGCACAACCACAAAAAGCAGAAGAACCGCCGGTAGTGCAACCAGAACCAAAGGAACCAGAGCCAAAACCCATTGAAGTAGTTATAGAACAACCAAAACCACAAGAGATTACAAAAATAGAAGCACCGGAGATCGAAGGGCCAAAAATACTTGGGAAAATAGAACTGCCTGTGGACAATGATACTCGTCCGAAACGCGATGAAAAACGTAAGCGTAAACGCATCCCGGTAGAGAAAAAACAAGTAACTGCCGACATATCAGCCCGTAAACAAGGGCAGGGGGATCGGAATGATAAAAAAGGGGGAGACCACCACAGAGGGGCGCAAAGAGGGGGCAGAGACAGGCATCGCCCTCATCGCGAAGAAAAACAAATAGACGAGAAAGAAATTCAGGAAAAAATTAAAGAAACCCAAGCCAAACTAAGTGGCGGTGGTGGAAATAAACAAAGAAGTATGCGTGCTAAAGCCCGTAGAGAAAAACGGCACGAAGCAGAAGAAGCTATGAATGAAGAAGCAACCGACAACCTGTTACAGGTAACCGAATTTATCAGCGTGAGCGAGTTGGCGAACTTGATGGATGTAAGTTTTGCAGATGTTATTAGCAAATGCATGGGCTTAGGCATTATGGTGTCTATTAACCAAAGGTTAGACGCCGAGGTGATAGAATTAGTAGCCAGCGAGTTTGGTTTTGATGTGGAATTTATTGATATGGAGAAGCAGTTGGAGATGGAACAGGAAGAGGAGGATGAAGAAGATGAAGGCAAACTGGTTCCTCGAAGCCCCATTGTAACCATCATGGGCCACGTTGATCACGGTAAAACCTCTCTTTTGGACTATATTCGAAACGCCAATGTGGTAGCCGGTGAAGCCGGAGGTATTACCCAGCATATTGGCGCTTATCGTGTAGCCGTGGGCGACGGAAAGGAAATAACGTTCTTAGATACTCCCGGCCACGAAGCCTTTACCGCTATGCGTGCCCGAGGCGCCAAGGTTACAGATATCGCCATTATTGTGGTAGCCGCAGACGATGCCGTGATGCCGCAAACCCGGGAAGCCATCAGCCACGCACAGGCAGCCGGCGTACCGATGATTTTTGCGATCAACAAAATAGACAAAGACGGCGCCAACCCACAAAAAATATACGAACAGCTGTCTCAAATGAATATTTTGGTAGAAGAATGGGGCGGGAAATACCAAAGTCAGGAACTGTCCGCCAAACAGGGTCTCAATATAGATAAGCTTTTAGAAAAAGTACTGCTGGAAGCAGAACTGTTAGACTTAAAAGCCAATCCCGATAAAGAGGCTTCCGGAACAATTATTGAAGCCACCTTAGATAAAGGGAGGGGTTTTGTAGCCACCATACTGGTAGAAAGCGGCACACTTAGGGCGGGCGATCTTGTGGTTAGTGGACAGCATTATGGCAGAGTGAAAGCCATGTTCAACGAAAGAAACAGGAAGCAGGAAAAAGCGGGTCCTTCAACGCCAGCCGTGATTCTGGGATTGAATGGAGCGCCTCAGGCTGGCGAGACCTTCAAAGTATATCATGACGAAGCAGAAGCTAAAGAAATTGCCAACCGAAGGGCACAGATACTGAGAGAACAGGGCATCCGAACAAAAAAACACATTACCTTAGATGAGATTGGTCGCCGTTTGGCATTAGGCAATTTCAAAGAATTGAATATTATTATTAAAGGAGACGTGGACGGTTCTGTTGAAGCATTAAGCGATTCGCTGCAAAAACTCTCAACCGATGAAATAGTAGTTAACGTAATCCACAAAGGCGTGGGTCAAATCAATGAAAGTGATATCGTGCTGGCAGAAGCTTCCGACGCCATTGTGATAGCGTTCAACGTAAGACCATCTTCACAGGCATCCAAATTGGCAGACAATGCTGGTATCGAAATAAAAATGTACTCAGTAATTTACAACGCCATTGAAGAAATAAAAAGCGCCATGGAGGGCATGTTGGAACCGGGAGTTAAGGAAAGAATTGTGGCCAATGTAGAGATCCGGGATGTGTTCCGATTTGATAAAGCGGTAGTGGCAGGTTGTGTGGTATTAGATGGCAAAGTGAAACGTGATTCAAAGATCAGGCTGATCCGCGATGGCATCGTAATTTATCCTACAGCCGAAGGCGCAATTGCCGAATTAGGCTCATTGAAGCGCTTTAAAGATGATGTTAAAGAAGTTTTTTCGGGTATGGAGTGCGGGCTCACAATTAAAAACTACAGCGACATTAAAATAGGTGATGTGGTAGAAGCGTATGAGTTAGAAGAAGTGAAACGCACACTGTAGCCATTTTTAAACAAGGCGCTATTTCTTTTACAAGGCGGAATTGTTATCCTTTTTCTCTATTATTTTGTTAAATGCAAAATTACTACAGCATTTATCCGCTTCAGGTATTAATTTTGAAATTATGTACAGGTTAAGAAATATTGTTACATTACTAATCGGTCTTTTTGTGGTAGCTTCGGTTTCTGGACAGGGGCAGTCGCACAAAGTGGTTGTAGATAAAATTTTAGCAGTTGTAGGCGATCGCATAGTACTGCAAAGCGACATACAGAATACGATAGCCGATGCAGCTCGCCAGGGCGATCAATTGCCGGAAGATGCCGGTTGTTTGATAATGGAACAGGCATTATTATCCAAAATTTTGGCATTGCAGGCCGAAAAAGATTCTATCCCACTTTCAGAAGAAGAAGTTGAGGCAAAACTGGATCTAAAAGTGCGTTATTTCATCAACCAGGTAGGTAGCGTGCAGGCATTCGAAGAAATTGCAGGCAAAACGGTATATCAAATGAAAGACGAATCGCGACAACAGGTGCGCGAACAGATGCTGGCAGAAGCCATGCAAAGAAAAGTTGTTGAAAATGTGCGAATAACGCCCTCCGAAGTAAAAGCGTTTTTTGATAAAGTTCCTACAGACAGTTTGCCGTTCTTAGAATCTGAATTGGAAATTGGCCAAATCAATATTTTCCCAAAAGCTACTAAGGATGTAGATGAATACATTTACAATGAAATGCTCAACTACAAAAAGCAGATTGAAACAGGGAAGACAAGTTTTGAAGCACTGGCTAAAAAGGTGTCTGAAGACCCGGGTAGCCGAGACAGAGGGGGCAGTTATGAAATCAACCGATCAGATAAAAACACCTGGGATCCCGTGTTCCTGTCCACAATTTTCAGGCTAAAACCCGGAGAAATTTCAATGCCGGTAAAGTCCAGCAAATTTGGATACTTTTTAATTCTTCAGGAAGACAGAAGGGGCGATGATGCCAAAGTTCGGATGATTTTGCGCATACCGCCAATAACAGATGGTGAAATTGCCGAGGCGAAAGAAAAATTAGATTCAGTAAGAACAGATATTTTAGCTAACAAAATTGACTTTAAAGATGCCGCTTATAAATACAGCGATGATGAGAACGTGAAAAACTATGGGCCTTTTGTTCTGAACGAAGATGGATCCACCTACGTACCTATTGACCGGTTAGACAAGGATATGGTAACTACCATTAGAAATATGAAGGTGGGTGATATTTCTGAACCCGTAATTTTTTCAAACGAACAGGGCAAAAAGGGTGTAAGATTAATATATCTGAAGTCCAAAACCGAGGCACACCGCCTCAACCTAAAAGACGATTACAGCAAGATTGCCGACCGGGCTTTAAGCCAAAAAAAGAATCAGGAATTAGACAGGTGGCTGGCAAAAAAGATTCCCAACTATTACATCATGGTAGATAAGGAAGTAGCTGAAACCTGCCCAGGCTTGCATAAATACCAGGCTACTCAAAACAGAGGCTTTTAAAAGGTAACACCAACTTCCTGGCTACACTTCCTGCACCGGGGAAATAAGGATTCTCTCTCCGCGCCCAGGTTTAATAAGGCAGCAGCTAAACTTGCAGAAACTCTTAATCAAACCGAACCTATTTTTCCCGGTACCAATTTAATGCTCAGGTTCAAAACTACCGCAACTTCTGACTGCGTGAGGTGAGAAGTTCTGAATTTATACTTTTTACAATCGTTACTGTTTTCATTTCTTTTCGGGTCTTTGAATGATAACACGAAATTGCTCTCCTTTTGAATCGTTAATCAGTTCTATGTTGGGTTGTGCTTCTAATGCACGTGTAATTCCAGAACCAAAGCCACGATAATTCATCAATTTTGAGCAATAAGAAACTAAAAGGTTATTTCGCACAACTGCATTTCCCATTTTTACATTCTCAATCGTAAGGCTGTTCGGTAACGAACCCGGACTTGCGATTTCAATTCGGTCATCAAAAATCATAACACGTACAGGTGAATTTTTTGAATAATCTCTGTGTACCAAAGCATTTTGAAGTAGTTCTTCTAATGCCGTTTGTGCAATTTCTAACCGACCTGTTTTGTTGAAATTTTGACCATCTTGTATATGTTGCAAATTAGCGTTGAAGAAATCCATAGTTTCTTCAAAAATTTCAGGAATAGTGCCGACAATTTCTTTGTTACTGCGATAATCTGTACCACCAATACTGTTTCCAAAAAAAGATATTGCTTTTACACAAAATACAGGTCTATATTTTTGTGGATTTTTTGCAAAAAATAAAAGCCCACCTAATGTAAGATTGCCATTTTTTAAAATATTCAGATTCGTTAGTAAGGTTTCGGATATTTCTGTTTCCTCTTCTGTTTCTCTTTTTTGAATTGCTTTAATGTATTGCTCTACTTTTGAGAAGTTAATGTCATCAACAGAAGTCTGAGGAATAATCATTTCATCTAAATACAAGATTCCACTTTGTTGAAAAAGCCTAACTTGCTCATTATTATCTGTTAATCTTCTTTTATCAGAACCTTGCTTTATCCAAATTGCACCGTTTTTATCTTTATAAGGTTTTGCAATTCCTTCTGAAACTTCTACAACCAAAATTTTCTTTTCGCCAGTTTCTGTAGGAATTGATACAACTTCTGTAAAAAGAAAAATTTGCGGTTTTACTTTATCATTGGCAATTGTTGCAATTCTATTGTTGTAAGATTGCAGTTGCTGATAATCCAAACCTAATACTGTTCCCTTTTTATCTTCAATTCCAAACAAAATTATTCCGCCTTTTGAGTTGGAAAAAGCAATCAATTCGGCAGCAATCGAATCGTCATTATCAATCTCTTTTTTAAATTGAACTTTGCTCGTTTCGCCTGTGCTGATGATGTCTAATAGTTCTATTGCGTTCATTTTGTTTTCAGTTTTTCAATATTCCAAATACTGTAAATGTTTTTTCTACGGTTAAATGCTTCATCTCCACCCTCCATAATATCAACGATATATCGTTGCGTTTGGTGGTTGTCGATAGTACCTGAATGAACCGTTATTTTCTTTTCGTCATAACTGCACGCCACCACTTTTTCACTGTCGCCAAGCACAGGGATATTTGCATTATGTGTTGCGAAAATAAACTGCATATTGCCTTTTATTTTTTTCAATTCTTTAATTACTTCATCATAAATAGTTTGATTATCCAAATCATCTTCGGGTTGGTCAATTATCAAAACATCATTTTCTTTTTGAGCTAATAAAAATAATATCAAAGCCGAAGCTCTTTGTCCCAAAGAGTGTTTGTCTAACGATTTTCCGTTGTATTGGATAATGATTTTATTATCAACTTTAAAAGTTAGTAAATCTTCCAAGTTTTCTGACATTCGTCTTTTAAAATCTACAACCTGATTTTCATTCAAGATAGTGTTGAGTTTGCTACTGTCTTTGTATATCTGAATAAAATCTTTGTAAGTCGCTTCAATTTCCTGATATGCTGTATCACGAATATTTGTTCCTTTGAAAACCTGTTTTAGTTTTTCAAAATATTTATCTTTTCTTCCTTTGAAACCTACTTCAATAGAAAGTTTACTTTCGGCTTCGTTTATTCTATCAACCTCTTTTTTCAAAAGTTGATATTCTTCTAACCAAAGATTGTCAAGATCTGCCAACTTCTTCAATAAATCATCTTGCCATTCTTTTCTTCTCTTTTCTGATTTATCAATTTCCAACAATTTCAACCTCGATGTATCTATCTGTCTGTGCAGTGTAAGAAAATTGTCAGGATTGATAGTGTCTGTGCCGATTTCACGTTTAATTTTAGCAAACTCCTCTTTCAACCCTTCCTTTTTTACATTGATTTTCCTAAGTAGTTCTTTGTATTTTTCTTGAAGTTGAATCGAATTATTTTGAATGACTTTTAATCTCTCAAATTCAGTTTTCAAATCTTGCAACAGATTTTGCGCTTCATTAAAAAACTCTTTATTTTCTTCCGAACCTGAAATTTCTTGTTGAAAAAAATAATCGTGATTAGCAATTAACGATTCTAATTCGCTTAAATAGCTGTCGATTGATCTTTCTGATTGTGATAATCTGGAAACGTCTGAATCAAAAAGCGTTTGCTGTTTCAATTTTTCTTCAACACCTTTTTGCTTAAAAAAATCAAGCTGATGTTCAGCATTTTTTATGACTGTTTCTGTTTCCTTTTTTAAATCGTTTAAGTTGCGAAGTTTTTTTATCTCTGCAACAATATTTCCAACTTCTCTTTTCTTTTGTTCAATTTTTGATTGAATATTTTTTAAACGAGTTCCAACCAAACGCTGGATTAAATCGGCTTCAAAGTCATCTCCTTTATTTGATAAATCTTTTTGCCCAAAATAAACAGGTGTGTCAAAAAATGCATTAAAAGAGATACCTGAAGTTACTAATACATCGTTTTTGTATATGTCCTCTTTCTGGTCATAAATCTTTTCAATCCTATATTCCTCACCTTGTTTGTTTATCAGAGATAATATTGCTTTCCCACCACTTCCTAAGATATGAGTAATTAATTCATTCTTATATTTAGAGTCTGCTGCATTAAAAGGTAATGGTATTCCTAATGTATATCGTATTAGCTCTAAAATCGAAGATTTCCCACTTCCTCTTATGCCTATAAGTGTATTGAGTTCAGGCGAAAAATCAATTTTTGTTTCGTCTAATAAACCACCCTCAAAAGCAATAGATTTGATGTAGGAGTTTTTTATTTCGGGTTTATCTTTTGGCGAAACCCTATACTCGCTGTCAGACAAAGCATAAGTCAATGCCTCAAAATTGAAGTCGCCAATTTTCAGATAAGTAACTTTTCCTTTTCCGATTGCTTCAATACCTCCGTGAGCATTGTCTGAACCTTCAACACAAGAAGTTTTACTTTTTCTGTTTAACCATTGGCAAAGCTTGTTGTAGTTTTCAAGATTGGAACTTTTTTGAACTGCCAACACCCTGCTGAAAGATTCTTGTTTTACAAAATCTTCTTGTGTTCTGCCTCTCAACTCTGTAAACAAACCGTTGGCGTTGTCAACGTGAGCCAAAATAATAAAATAATCGTGTCCGATTTTATCCAAGGCTTCAACTGTTTCTTTCAGATTGAAGTTTGAGTTTGGATAAGGCGGTTTGTCGTAATTAGGAATACCGTAAAAAGCATTTTCCAAGAATTTGCTGATGTTATCAACTTCGCCCTGATACCATTTGTCGTCAAATGCTATGAGAATATGAATACCTTCTTTCAAAGAAAGCTCTACCCCTGCAAACAATCCAATTCCTTCTTTAAGTGCTTTTTTCCTTAACGCAACAAATTCGTTTTTGTCAAACTTATTGTGGTTGGTTATTACACCAATATTGATGTTCTGCGATTTCAGTTGCTCAACGTAGAGGTGGACAAAATTGTTTTCATCAAACCCTTTTTTATCAAACTCATCATCGGCTCTGGTGTGCAAATGGAAATCAGCCCGAAGCCAAATTGCTCCATTTTCAAATATGTCAACTTTATCCATTTTTCAAATCGTTTTTAGTGGAGACTAATAATTCTCGTACATCAACATCTAAAACTTGAGAAATTTCTGTCAAAACCTGGATACTTGGTTGCGTGTTGTTATTACAATAATTCGTAACCACAACATAACTCTTTCCAATTTTTTCGGCAAGCCAAGTCTGGGTTCTCCCTTGTTCTTTTAAAACTTCTTTTATTCGGTTCATTAACTCAAAGTTCTTTTAGTTTAACATTGAAGCACAAAGATATATTTAATTATGATACAACAATATATTATTGTATTGAGAAATGATACATTTCTCTTCATATAACATTGGTAGGGAACAGCTCTTTTGGTTTTTCGAAGCGTTGACTCGTGTGTAGGCAAAAAATCAAATGTGCTGTTTAAGCGTTGAGTTTTAAGCTTGCAGAGAACAAACTACTATACGCCAAACTGGCTCAGGTGATGGTCTAAATGCTTGGCAAACATCGTATTCCATTCTGTTTTTGTGAGCGTTCCAAACGAATGAGATTCTCTGCCCTCAAAATAATCGGTTCCTAATTCCTGCGTTTTTTTGATATGTTCGATCAACCGCTGCTTTTCATTTTCAAAGTCTTTTTTTTGTGTGATTAGAAAATGAGGCGCCGTTTTAAGATTGTGTTTGTATGGCTCTTCACTCACCACTACTTTTTTCACATAAGTTTTCAATACCCACCGGATAAACGGATTTTTAGGGCGGGGGTGTTTATCTGTATAAACCAACTCGTAAGTAACATTACAATGCGCTAACATCTGATCTACAGTCATTTTTCCCCATTTAGGTTTTGTGTCGGGCATTAACTGTTGGATCCTGTCAATAAAATGGGCTGCTCCTTCGGAGGTAAAAACGTTGATCATGTTATAATAGTCGGTTGATAACGGTGTAAAAATACAAATTCGTTTTAAGAAACAAACGGTATTTTTGTGTTTCGTAAAAAGAATAGCATTTGAGCAAATTGTATTCAATTTTACGAGGAATAACTAATATTGAGGCAGTTTCAACCTGTCACTTGGCAGGTGTTGTAAAAAAGGAAAAAATTTCCGTTACGGCGGACAAACAAAAAATAAGCTCTGATGAAAAATGGTTTACTTGCAAGCACCTCCGCCCTGTTTGGAGGGCAGTATCTTGAGTATTTAAAGCCCGAAATAGAATCGCTTTTTCAGGGTGTGAAGGAAATTGTCTTTGTACCTTATGCCCGTCCGTCGGGTGTATCGCACGATGACTATACCCAAAAAGTGGCCAACTTTTTTGCATTGCTTTCTATAGGGGTAAAAGGATTGCACCAATTTGCCAATCCCGGCACCGCTATTGAAGAAGCTAAAGGGATTTTTACCGGTGGGGGTAACACCTTTTTGCTTACCAAAACGCTACACGATTTACAACTTATTGATACTCTGAAACAAAGAGTGGAGGCAGGAGTTCCTTATCTGGGTACCAGCGCCGGTTCTAATATTGCCGGTATCAATATTAGAACTACCAATGATATGCCCATTGTATATCCACCCAGTTTTGATGTTATGGGTATTGTGCCTTTCAATATCAATCCCCATTTTTTAGATCCGAATCCGGATTTGAAACACAATGGCGAAACAAGAGAGACAAGGCTGTTAGAATTTTTAACCCAGAATAATACCCCTGTAGTCGGCCTTAGGGAAGGAAGCTGGATTCGGATCAAAGGGAACCGCATCACGCTCGAAGGCCCATTCACTGCCCGAATTTTTAGGCAGGGCCAGCCTCCCTATGAAATGGAAAGCAGAACGGAGATCGTTTTTTAAAGAACCTGAACCGCCCATAGAATACCTTCTCCTCTGTTTTTACTTCTTTTTGCTACCAAAGAGAAGTAGGAACCTGCCGAATAGTAATACAAGGCTTCATTCTATCGAGAGCAGGAATGTAGCGCATGAATCCGAATAGATTCCTAACTTTGGACAAATTTTTATAAATGAGAAACTTTGTATGGATCCTGTTACCCGTATTTTTGTTTGTTGGATGTGCCAGCCCTTCTTCAGAACCTAAAAGCGAAACCAGTTTGACAGACAGCCTTTTAGAGGAAGTGATTGCCGGGCACGATGTAGCTATGCCGAAA
This sequence comes from Niabella sp., assembly GCA_039811305.1. Taxonomy (GTDB): domain Bacteria; phylum Bacteroidota; class Bacteroidia; order Chitinophagales; family Chitinophagaceae; genus Niabella. The sequence continues at coordinate 10,251 of JBDHYK010000026.1, read as the reverse complement.
ATAAAAAAATTAGAACGTTTGCAGAAAACAGTTCAGGATGCGTTAGACTCCTTAGACAAGTTGCCGGCATCTGCGAAAGCGGCTTCTGCAAAATATAAGGCTTCTTTAGACGAGGCAAAAAAGAAACTGAATGAAGCCACCCTTTCCATGGAAAAATGGATGAACGAATTTGGTTACGATTCTTTGAAAAATAGTTTTACAGAGCGGGTAAACTACCTAAAATCCGAGTTGGATAAAGTAACGAAAATGAAGGATGCCGTGTTGGAAAGCATTGGAAAGGCCGATTCGCTGGTTGGCAAAAAAGAATCCGCTAACCCATAATCCCCGCAATCAGGTGTGCTACAATATTTTTCTCCATGTCTTCGGCAAGATATTGTTTGGAGCTTTTATGCCAAAATTCAAGTCCCCTTACGGAGGATAAGATGTTGAGTACCACTACATAAGGCATAATCGGCTTCAGTTCTCCGGCATCAATGCCGGCTTGAATAATTGCTTCTAACCGCTTTACGTATAATTTCCTTTCGGTAGCAAAAATATTCTGGTTTTCCGAACTCAGGTGGAACCATTCATTCACCATTACACAATAATCGTCAAAACGCTGCAACATCATTTGCACATGAAAGCGAATGACCGCTTCTATTTTATACAAAACGGGTTTGTCGGGTTTCTCAATTTCATCTAACTGGTGTTTTACAGCCAGAGATACCGAAAAAATAATTTCTTCCAGTATGGCAGATTTTGAAGAGATGTGGTTATAAAGACTGGCAGCCTCCATACCTACAGCATCGGCCAACTCGCGCATGGATGTGGCAGAAAAACCCTTTTCCCGAAACAGCAGAGCTGCCTTTTTCAATATCAAATTTTTTTTGGCTGATTTTTTCTTTGAAGCAATACTCATGTCTCAAAGCTATCGTTTTTTTATTAAAAGTCGGGTTTTGATTTTTGATACACCGAAAGAGCGATAAATATTTAACTTTGTGCCGTTTGAATCAATCACTTAATCCTTTTTATTACTATGTCGTTAATTTCAGTGGGTACCATGGCCTTTGATGCAATTGAAACCCCTTTTGGAAAAGCAAACAAAATTGTGGGAGGCTCGGCCATGTATGCTGCCTATGCAGCCAGTTATTTTGTAAAGCCGGTACAACAGATTTCCATTATTGGGTATGATTTTCCAGCAGATGAATTGACCTGTATGAAAAAAAGAGGAATTGTGATGGATGGGGTTGAACTCGTAAAAAATAAAAAATCGTTTTTCTGGAAGGGAAAATACCACGAGGATATGAACAGTCGTGATACACTGGTAACCGATCTGAATGTGTTGGCAGATTTTAATCCGGTTGTGCCGAAAACCTATCAGGGAGCCGATTTCTTATTGTTGGGTAATCTGATGCCGAAACTGCAGCTAAGCGTAATTGACCAATTGCAGAAAAAACCCAAATTGATTGTGATGGATACCATGAACTTTTGGATGGAAACAGCAATGCCCGACCTGAAAGAAGTTTTGCAGCGGGTAGATCTGCTCATGGTAAACGATGCTGAAGCCCGGGAGCTCACTCAACAATACTCCCTGATAAAAGCCGCCAACAAAATACTGGAAATGGGGCCTAAGTATCTGATTATCAAAAAAGGAGAACATGGCGCCTTGCTGTTTTATAAAAACAAAGTGTTTTTTGCACCAGCGTTTCCATTAGAAGATGTGTTTGACCCCACCGGAGCCGGAGATACGTTTGCAGGTGGTTTTATGGGCTATCTGGCAAAAACCAATAGCATTAGTTTTGAAAACATGAAAAAAGCAATTATTATCGGATCGGTAATGGCAAGTTTTTGTGTAGAAAAATTTGGCAACACCCGCCTTAAAGAACTGAATCGCTCCGATATTAATAAACGGCTGAAAAAATTTAAGGAAATGACGAATTTCCAAACTACATTATAAGCCCTCTTTCCGAACGATTCGTGGTGCATTTGACCATTTTTGTTACCTGCATACAACGCAAGAAGCTATTTTGCAATCTAAAAGGTACAAAAGTTTTTGAAAAATGATAAAGACTCAAAATTCTCCTTCACTGGCTTTTTGTATTGTTATGGACGCCATTGGCTGCCTCTCCTACCTATTCCCCGGTATTGGCGAAGCTATAGATGTGGTTTGGGCCCCTGTTTCTGCATTTGTTTTTGCAAAAACCTTTGGAGGCACAAAAGGAACCATCGGCGGGGTGTTTAACTTTGTTGAAGAACTATTACCGGGCGCCGACTTTGTTCCCTCCTTTACTCTTATGTGGTTGATGATTCATAAACTTCATTGGTTCGACAAAGGGAAAAACACGGTGATCCGTGTCAGCAGTCGTTAGTCCGAACAGGAGTTCTAATGCCAAGCTAAGCCAAAATCCAATAGCTTCGTTCCAACTGGGCGTAAAAAAACCGCCTTTATGAAAAAGCGGTTTCTTTAAATATTCTTCAGCAACCTTATTTCGCTGCTACGCGAACATCTACTCTTCTATTCTTTGCTTTACATTCGGGGGTGTCATTTGCTTCACAAACAGGATGCTCGGGGCCATATCCTTCAGAAGCAACATTCGCTGCAACCACACCAAAGCTTACCAGTTTGTCAGCTGCTGCTTTTGCTCGGTCGCCAGAAACTTTCTTATTTGCATCAGCAGAACCGGTATTGTCGGTATAACCACCCATTTTTATTTTAGCATTAGGATAATTTGCCAGTACCGTGGCAATATTCTTGAGCTGGGTTTCGGACTCGGGTGTTAAAACAGCTTTGCCGGTTTGAAAATACACGCGATCTAATGTGATCCAGCCCTTTGTTTTATCGGCAGTATCTACAGAAACATTAGCATCGGAAAGGAAATTGAATAATTTAGCTTCAGTGCTGTTTTTACCAACCGTAAGTTTGGAACCATCGGCTAAAGAAATTTCCTGGTTGTCGCCAACATTGTAAATGAAATTGCCGCTGACGCTGTCAAAAGATCCCATCACGGCATCTACTCCCGAGAGAGAATCGGTAGCAGGCGCAACTGCAATGGAGTCCGTTGTGGTAGTGGTGCCTGTGCCATTGTTGCATCCTTTCGTAAAATACCAAAGCAATAAACCCAATGCGGCAATGAGCAACAGAGGTACCAACCATTTGTTTCCGCCGGCAGCTTTTTCTACTTTTTCTTCGGCGTAGTTGTAAGCCGCCGCGGCGGTTTCTTTAGCATTGTCCACTGCTTCTTTTGTTCCCCCTACAAGGCTACCCAGGCCTAACAGAGACCCAATGGAGCCAAGACCTGCGGGCAGGGCACTGGCAATATTATTTTTCTGCTCGCCTAACAGGCTTGCAAAGCTACTTGCGTTTAAATTGTTTTCAGAAGCATGTTTGCCCAGGGCCCCCGTAATAAGGGGTAGCAACATACTAATAATTGAGCCGGTAGATGCTGACTTAATTCCTGCAAAACTTGAGATGGCATTGACAATACCGCTGGAATTGTTGCCAAAAAGGCTGTTGAAAAGATCGGTTCCTTTCGACAAAATGCCTGCATTGCCCAATAGAGACCCTAAATTACTTAAAATACCACTGTCGTTACTGCTTTTGGCGGCTTCAAAAATTTCAGCAGCACCTTTTTCGCCCGAAGTGGCTTTAGAAATGATACCCCCCAATAAGGAAGGAATTAATCCGGAAACCGCTTTTGTAACGCCATTTTCATTTTCGCCAAGAAAAAAACTTGCCTTAGAAACTAACTCGTTGGTGGCATAGTTTTTCACGAGGTCTAAAATGTTAATTGCCATGTTAATCGTTTTAATTTGTTGTTAAATAGTTAAAAAAAACACAGACGAAGATACTTGAAAGAAAATTGCATGAGAAAAAAAAATATTTTCTACCCCAATGCCTACGTTCTATTTAATAGCCTAACACCGCAAACAAAGCAAAGTGATCCGATGCAAAGCGCCCACCCCATGTTTGCGAAAGTGCCGCATGCTTTTTCACTTTCCATGAACCTTTTAAAAAGATATAGTCAATCGGATTGTCGTCCACCTCTTTCCTCTGAAAAGCATTAAAGGTACCGGTGGGGCCATAGTGAGGCATTTGGGATAGTTGCCTGGAATCGGTAAGCTGATCCGGATCGGAAGGGTTCACAATAATTTGCACGGGTTCAGCATTGGGTTCGGCATTAAAATCGCCCGTAATAAAAGCCCTATTTTTTCCTGCTATTTCTTTTACTTTTTTTAGCAAAAGATGGGCACTTTCTCTTCTGGCTTCTTTGCCAATATGGTCGAAATGCGTGTTAAAAGCAAAGAAAGTTTTTTTAGTTTTTAGATCTTTGAATTTTGCCCAGGTTACAATTCGTGGCAGGGCCGCATCCCATCCTCTGCTGCCAATGATATCGGGTGTTTGGGATAACCAGAAGGTAGCTGATTCCAGGGCTTTTAATCGTTTCGAATTATAAATAATTGCCGAGTACTCACCTTTTGTTTTACCATCATCGCGCCCAACACCAATCACTTTGTAATCGGGTAGCCCGTTCTGCAGATCCTGCAACTGGCCGGCAAGCGCTTCCTGCAGGCCCACATAATCTGCTTCATGAAATAAAATTTGTGAGGTTACCTTTACAATTCGGTGCGGCCAGGCGTTCAGGCTGTCGCCGGGATTATTGTACCGGATGTTAAAACTCATAACGTTAAGGTCCTGCGCAGCTACGGAAAGCGTAATTTGTAATACAACTGCAAATAAGATCGTCTTTTTTATCATGATGAATAGTTTACTTAAAAGAAGGAGCAACGACTACACTACCACGTTGACCAGTTTGTTTTTTACGTAGATGATTTTTTTCGGTGGCTTTCCTTCGGTCCATTTTTGAATAATGCTATTTGCCAGAACTAATGCTTCCACTTCGTTTTGATCTGCATGTAACGATATTTCGATGGTGGTTCTGAGCTTGCCATTCACAGAAATTGGGTAGGCTTTCCGATCCTCTTTAACAAATTTTTCTTCAAAGAGGGGATACTCTGCATCTAAAATGCTGGTAGTATGGCCCAATTCCTGCCAAAGCTCCTCGGCAATATGAGGGGCATAAGGGGCAAGCATAATCAGTAGGGGTTCCAGAACCTGGGTATTGTGGCATTTAAGATCGGTAAGTTCGTTTACTAAAATCATAAAACCACTCACACCGGTGTTAAAGCTAAAACGTTCGGTATCCTCTTCTATTTTTTTGATCGCTTTGTGCAACGCTTTTAGCTCTGGCGGTACCGGTTGGTCAGCTTCCTGCATTAGGGGTGAAGCGACCCAAACCGGGCCTTTATCATCATAAAATAACCGCCACAGCTTTTTTAGAAACCGGTGTACACCTTCAATTCCTTTCGTATCCCAGGGCTTACTCATTTCTACCGGGCCGAGGAACATTTCGTACATTCGGAAGGTATCGGCTCCATATTTCTCTACTAAATCATCGGGATTGACGGTGTTAAATTTGGATTTGGACATTTTTTCAACCTCCACGCCGCAAATATATTTGCCATCCTCCAGTATAAAACTGGCCTGGGCGTACTCGCCGTTGCGCCATTGTTTGAACTTTTCTGTGTCCAATACCAATCCGTTCACTAAGTTTACATCTACATGTATCGCATCTGTTTGGTAACTGTCAATAATTCCATGAGAAACAAAACTGTCGGTGCCGCGAACCCGGTACACAAACCGGCTGCTACCCTGTATCATTCCCTGATTGACTAATTTTTTGTAGGGTTCATCGTAGCCGAGATGCCCCAGATCGTACAGCACTTTTGTCCAAAGCCGGCTGTAGAGTAGGTGCCCCACTGCATGCTCTGTGCCGCCAATATACAAATCCACCTGGTTCCAGTAGTCGCTGGCAGTACGGGAGCAAAACTCCTGATCGTTTTGGGGATCCATATATCTAAGAAAATACCAACTACTGCCCGCATAGCCAGGCATAGTATTGGTTTCCAGTTCCTTAGCTACCCATTCGGGTATATTTGCCAGGGGGCCTTCGCCTTCGGGACCAGGCCGGTAACTTTCCACATTGGGCAACTTTAAAGGTAGCTCGGTCTCAGATAAGGGAAATGCCAGACCCTCTTTCCAGATTATCGGGAACGGTTCGCCCCAATAGCGTTGGCGGCTAAATGCTGCATCGCGCATTTTGGTATTGGTTTTGCGGGCTCCGAAGCCTTGTTTTTCTATTTCATTGATAATCAACTCAATAGCATCCGACATGGTTTTGCCATTGATAAAACCAGAATTTTGCAGTACGGCGTCTTTTGTAGGGTTGGCTTCAACACCATTATAAGCAGCACCAATTATATTTGTGATGGGTATCTGAAAGTGTTGTGCAAATTTATGATCTCGCTCATCACCGCAGGGAACGGCCATAATAGCGCCGGTACCATATCCTGCCAGCACATATTCGCTAATCCAGACAGGAATCTCACGGCCGTTAAAAGGATTTTTGGCATATGCGCCGGTGAACACTCCGGTTATTTTCTTTTCAGACATTCTTTCCCGCTCGCTTCGGCTGTTTACCCAGGCCACATATTCATCTACTGCTTTCGTTTGGTCGGAAGATTTTATTTTATTTACCAGGGGTAGCTCGGGGGCAATCACCATGAAGTCCACGCCAAAAATTGTGTCGGGGCGGGTGGTGTACACCCTAAGTTTTTCGTTATGGCCGCTTATCTCAAAGTCAATCTCTGCGCCGCTGCTCTTTCCAATCCAATTGGTTTGCATCTCTTTCATGGCCTCGCTAAAGTCCACTTCCTGTAGGCCTTTCAATAATCTCTCGGCGTATTCTGTTATTCTCAGGTACCATTGGCGAAGTTTCTTTTTTACTACAGGATGGCCGCCGCGCTCGCTTACGCCATTCACTACTTCGTCATTTGCCAGCACCGTACCTAATGCCTCGCACCAGTTCACCTCGCCAGTACCACAATAGGCTACCCGATATTCCATAAGAATACGTTGTTGCGTGGCCTCATCAAAACCTTTCCAATCCGTTGCCGAAAAATAGCGGTGTTCTGTTTGCTGATCTAAAGCGGTATTTGACGGATCTGTTTTGGGGAGTACATATTTTTCATTAGGAAAAGGATGGTTGCTGTTCCCTTCTTTTTCAAATATTTGAATCAAATGGGCGATCGGCTCTGCTTTTTGCAGGCTTCGGTTGAACCAACTTTTAAATAATTGCAAAAAAATCCACTGCGTCCATTTATAATATGTGGGATCGCTGGTGCGCACTTCTCTGCTCCAATCAAAACAAAAACCAATATTGTCTAATTGTTTGCGAAAGGTGTTAATATTATTTTCGGTAGATACCGCTGGGTGAATCCCGTGATCAATGGCATATTGTTCTGCAGGTAACCCAAAAGCATCGTACCCCATAGGGTGCAGTACATTGTAGCCTTTAAGCCTTTTATATCGTGCGTAGATATCGCTGGCAATATAGCCTAAAGGGTGCCCTACGTGCAAACCGGCGCCGCTGGGGTAGGGGAACATATCCAGTACATAATATTTAGGTTTGCTGCTATTGTTTGGCACTTTGTACACACCGGTTTGTGCCCAGGTGCTCTGCCATTTTTTTTCTATTTCATTAAAATTATATTCCATAATCACAAAATTCCTTTCAAAACGGTAAAAATTTTATCATTTATATAAGACTACTCAAGCGGCAAATTTAAGCATTGTTAGCTGAAACCATTAAATTTGCCGCCTGGGTTATTTACTCACTTTAGAAAACAATAATTCATGGCAGAACAGAAACGAGCTGGTGTTAAAAGGGGCAAGCCCTCTTATTTTATGTCCATTTTAGGGGTTACCCTGGTGCTTTTTCTATTGGGGCTCATTGGGTGGTTGATTATTAATACGAGGGCTTTAGGAGAACATTTTAAAAGAAATGTTGAAATCAACGTGTACCTGCGCGATCCGCTAACCCCTGCGGACAGCGCAACATTAGTACAATATATAACATCGAAGCCCTATGTAAAAGATTATGTTTTCACTACAAAGGAGATGGCAAAAAAGAAATTTTTGGGCGATGGAAACCAGGATTGGGGCGATGTGCTGACCGAAAACCCCTTGCCCAACAGCATTGACTTTACACTGAAACCCGATTATGTGCAACCCGACTCGATGCGGCTAATAAAAGAAGACCTGGAAAAACAGACCTATGTAACCGATGCGCAGTACCAACAAGAATTGGTGAGCAAGTTGAACACAAATCTTCAAAAAGTAAGTTGGGTATTGCTGGGCGCTGCCATCCTTTTGGGCTTGGTGGTTATTTTTTTAATTGATAATACCATCCGCCTGGCCATGTTCAGCAACCGCTTTACTATCAAAACCATGCAAATGGTAGGTGCTACCCGTTGGTTTATAACAAAACCAATGAACATCAGAGCCATCATCAATGGTGCCATTAGCGGATTGATTGCAATAGCAGCCGTATTATCCATTATTCTGGCCGCCGAAAGAGTGGTTCCTGAGCTGAAAGCAATTCACGATTCTACCCTTTTAATTTTTTTATTCATTGGAATGCTGGTAATGGGCGTATTAATTACCCTAATCAGCACGCATACCAGTGTGCTTAAGTATTTACGGAAGAAACTGGATGATTTATATTAATTTTACTCCTTTCAATTGTTATAACTATATTGCACGCTCAAATTTTTGATTAAATGGATACTGAACAATCAACACCTACTATGTTTGGGAAGTCAAACTATATTTGGATGCTGGCAGGTGCCTTCGTTATTGGTCTTGGCATGTTGCTGATGGCCGGTGGAAAAAGTAATCTGAATCCGGCAGTTTTTGATGCAGGGGCTGTGTACAGTAGTTTAAGAATTACCGTGGCTCCAATTCTGATATTAGCCGGCTTGTGCATAGAAGTTTTTGCCATTTTTAAAAAATAATAAACCAAACTTTTATCATAAAAGTAAGAAAAGGCGGTACAAGGGTGTCGCCTTATTTTTTTTAAACTCGTTATTATGGGTATCATTGAAGCAATAATTATTGCTGTTGTAGAAGGAGTTACCGAGTATCTGCCGGTGTCTTCAACAGGCCATATGATCATTGCCAGTTCCTTGTTGGGCATTGAAAAAGAAGAGTTTACAAAGCTTTTTGAAGTGGCAATTCAGTTTGGAGCCATTCTGGCAGTTGTTGTTTTATACTGGAAACGTTTTTTCGATTTTACAAAATGGCAGTTTTATATCAAGCTGATGGCTGGGGTGGCCCCGGCTTTATTTTTAGGTTATTTTTTTTCTGATAAAATTGATGAAATGCTGGAGAGCCCACTGGTAGTAGCTATTTCTTTACTACTGGGTGGTGTGGTGCTGTTATTTATTGATAAAGCATTCAATCGGCCTTCTACACAGACCAACGAGGCCATAACTTACAAACAGGCCTTTATTACAGGCATTTGGCAATGTGTGTCTATGATACCGGGTGTTAGCCGCAGTGCAGCCAGCATCATTGGTGGAATGCAACAAAAATTTACAAGAAATGTAGCTGCTGAGTTTTCTTTTTTTCTGGCAGTGCCCACAATGGCTGCTGCCACTTTATACACTATTTTTATAAAAAAATGGGCCGCAAGTGGCATTGAAAGAAAAGGCTACGAATTGATTCTCGAATCGCAGCAGAACACCATAGCTTTTATCATTGGTAATATTGTGGCCTTTGTTGTAGCCATATTGGCAATTAAATTTTTTATTGATTTTTTAAAGAAACATGGCTTTCGGATATTTGGGTGGTATCGGATTATTGCAGGCATCGTTTTGTTGCTTTTATTATACACTCGTGTTATTCAATAGCTTTCGTATCAATTATTTCCCTTATTTTTAAAAAATGAATGGAGGTATTGCTGTCACAGCTCCCAAAAAGGTTACGAATGGTTGGGCAATGTACGATTGGGCCAACTCGGTGTATAATTTAGTTATTACCACTACTTTTTTCCCTATTTATTTTTTAGCTGTTACCAATGGAAATACAGAACAGGAAGTCAGGTTTTTAGGTCGCAGTTTCATCAACTCTTCTTTATACGATTATATACTGGCCACAGCCTACTTGTTGGTAGCCATCTCCTATCCCGTGCTTACCTCCATTGCAGATACCAGGGGCAACAAGAAAAACTTTTTGCGCTTTTTCTGTTATATGGGAGCTATTGGAAGTAGCTCGCTTTTCTTTTTCAAAGGAGATACGCTGGCTATCGGAGTGATCGGTTTTATGCTGGCAGCCATGGGCTACGCAGGCAGCTTAGTATTCTACAATGCCTA
>JBDHYK010000025.1:0-22385 GCA_039811305.1 Niabella sp. | reverse complement strand
ATGAAAAAGCCCGTTTGAAAACTAAAGGGCTCGTTGCTTCTTATAATTTTTCCTTTAATAACAATTTCTACTTTTCGTCGTTGAATAAGACCTTCTCCCATAGACAACATGGCTAATTTAACATTTACATCTACCTGCACATGGCTAATTCTTTTTTCATAGGCCTGTATTTGTTTTTTCAGGCTGTTGATCACTAATTCCCTTCGGGTATCGTTGGCCATATGTATATCGTAATCCGCATCCCAAAAATCGCTCCCATAAAAACTGTCTGCTTTATTTTCTCCCGGCACGGTGGTAATAAGCAGGTGCAGGTTCCTGTTGATGGAATCTGATAGGGTACAGGTGGCTAATTTCTTTTTTTCAAAAAAATCTCCAAACCGAATGGGTAATTTTAGAAATTCCTTCACTAAGGTTTCATTACTTTTTTAAACCAAAAACTTTTTAAGCACTTATTTGAACTCCACGTACAAAATTTTCACACAATTACCGGCCGCCTCATCGCGCACCAGTTTTACAGACTGAATTTTTCTTCTTTTTTTCATAAGGGGCAAACCCTTTTTCTCCTTTAGCTCATTTACCAATGCCGCAAACGTTGTAGCCTGATCGTTGGCCATCACTTTTGTTCCGGCGCCATTGCAAAGAATATTGTCAAAATCCTTTATTGTTTTTTTGCCTTCGGTGATCCCTACCAGCATTTCCTGAATCACTTGTGGCGGCCATAATTCATAGGTTTTTGTAGGCTTGTCGGCAACAGTGGGAGCTACTTCTTCTTTCACTACCGGTTGTTCTTCTTTTTTTTGAGGCAATGGCGGTGGCTCAACGGGAGCGGGTGCCGGTGGCAAATCAATAGGGGTGGCCGGTGGCAGAGGCGTTGTTTGGGTTGTACTTCCGCCCAACGGATCAATCACCTGAACCATTTTTTTATAGGTGGTGCCATCATCTAACACCAACAATACGGTAAAATGGCCTGCTTTGGGAAAAAGAAAACTTGCCGACCGGGTTGTTACTTTGCCTAATACCGGTAATTCTTCAATGCTCCACACATAATTTCCCGATACGGCCGAGGTGTTAAAAACAGATACATCGCCTATTTTAAAAACATCATTGCTTACGATGGGGCTGATTACAGGAATGTTCTCGTTAAGCTGGCTTACCTGGTTTTGTACAATTTTTATATTGATCGCTTCTTTGCAGTGCCCGTTTAGGGTGGCCGTTACAAGGTAGTTGCCTTCTTTTGGATAGCTGTGAATAACTTTGGCACCCGATTGCGACATGTGTTTGTCTCCAAAGTCCCAGGTAAACGCTGTGCCGGCTGCCTGGGTACCCACGTCGAAAGTAATGGTTTCGTTTACGAAAAAAATATTGGGCGCTTCGTGGTTGTGCACCAGGCTGCTTCCATAAGAGATTTTAAAACCGGGGCATTTTTCCACATGGGCCAGTCGGTACCCGAACAAGGCAAAAGAAAGGCAGGCAAGGATTATGAACGGGATCCATACCTTATAATCTATTGCTCCCCATTGTTTGGATATTGAAAAATGCATAACGGTTATTTTTTTCTATTTCATCTGGCGGAGAAGGTCGTTCTGCATCCGAAGCTGGTTATAGGACTCCTGCCACTTTGAAATTTGATTTTTTAATTCCTGAACCTGCGAATTATACAATGCCACCACAGAATCTTTATTGCTGGCAGCACGAAGCCCCCTTTTGTCGGTTTGTGCATCGCCTAAGGCTTTAATGATCTGTGTGTAAATGGTTTTGGATGTAAGTTCCTGCTTGTTGACCATGGCGTCTAAGTCCTGCAGTTTTTGTGTAATTCTGCCGTCTATCAACCCCGACTTTGCTGCATCCAGGTTTACGGTATCTAACAGGGCTAATGTTTCTGCCATTCCCGAGGAGAAATTATCTCTGAAATGGTTTTCGTTTTCCATTTGGGTAAGTTGTTCTCTTATTTTATCGTTTTCGGCATAGGGAATTTTGATGCCAAAAAAGAGGGTTGTGGCCATTATGGCAACGGTAATGATAAAAAACAATAAAAAACGTTGAAACGATTTTCGCCTTTCCTGTGTATTAATGGGCCTCATGAACTTAGGTTTATTATTTTTCTAAACGATTTGTGTTGTTACTTCTTATTATTAATTGCTGGGATCCTGTTTACCCAAAAAACCGGCGTTTCGGTTTTACTGCTGCTTGTTCGCCCGGTTGATTATATGTGTATTCTTCTTTCACAAACAAACCCGATTCTTTTTTCTTGCCAATAAACTCGAGTGTGCTTAATGTGCTAAAAAGTTTGCCAATTACTTTGGCGAAGTCAATAATTTGATGTATGGCTTGGTTCACATCGTTATGATTGTATCGTAATACCGCCATATTGCTAAAGATTGCTTCCAGCTCTCCCGGGTTCAGTTCGCACCATTCGCAGAGATAGTTCATCAACTCATCTTTACCCGATCCAATTCTTAAATCTATTGTGTTTTTTATAATTCGGGCAAGGGATACTAACTCCCGTATCAGCATAGCCGGGCTTTCGTGTACCAACCCCCATCTAAAATGGGTGATGCTTTGCCCCAGGTGCAGCATGATTCTGTCGCATAGGAACAAAGCCAGTTCTGCCAGGTCGTTCTGCTGGCTTTTTTTATAAATTTTTTGAACAATCAATGAGCAGGATAGTTCCAAACCAGATAGAAAACTGTCTAACTCGGCATGCAAGCCCAGCAAATCCGGGGAAGCAGTAACAGAGATGCAGGGGGGCAAATAGTCACTATCCACTTTAACTGTGCCTGCCCTTACCAAAATTTTCCCAATAAGGAGTGCGAGGGGGTGTTGTGTGTACTGATGGATTTGACTGTCTTCGATCAACAAAACCTCATACCCGGATCTTACAAAAGGAAATCGGACAGGTGTTTCTGTAGGATCAATGGTTCCTGTCGGAACCCGATCGTAGGGTTGAACCAAAAGCACAGCCCAGTAGTTCGTGTCGCTAGTTCCCGACGGTACCTGAAGCAGGGTGCCCGGTTGCCCATCGGTAGCGCCAGAGGGCTCTGTTGCAGCAATGCTAATAGGTGCTCCTCCCTGGGTAATCGCTTTGCAACTCAGTACCGTAATTTTTATAGTATTTTGATTATCAACGGCAATTGATACATTAAAACTTTCAGTATCTGGTACTATGCCATATCTAAAAGGAGAAAGTGTGGTGGCAATGAGGTCATAGGATAAAGAGGCCAATGCCTGATCTTGTGCCATGAAAATCTCTTTGTTCAGTTTCATGCCATCTGTCCAGTTCACTTTCAAATATTTCGACTGATATTTCATAATGTCATCCGAGTTTGAGGAGGTTTTATAACTAATTAGCTTTCAACCCGTTCACAAATTATAATCGTATTCTCCTTTATTTTATTGTGCCGAACGGTTAGGGTTGGATCCAGCAATTTGGAAAAATTATACCATTTTGGCTTTGTTCTGAACATCCATTCCTGCACCAGGTCTTTGTTCCTATATTCAATGGGCGTTTCAGGCTGTAATTCATTATAATCGTTGGTAAAATGATAGAATAGGTCGCCCAGCAGCATATCTTCAGGCGCTTTGGCCCTAAAGTACGTACGATTGACGTCTGTTGCTTTTTTACCGATTTCAAAACCAATAACATAAAGCCGCTCATTTTCTTTTTCATCTGGCACATCAATAGGGTTGTGAATCGGGTATTGCCAGGTAGGGTACTGCGGCGGTGGAATTTCGTAAGCTGCATCAAAGGTATGCAATAGTAATAGCGGTATAAAATAAAACAACATGCACAGTAGCATGGGGAAAAACATAAAGTTTTTATCTTTCAAAAAATACTGAAGTGAAGAAAATGCTGCCACGCATAAAAAAAGGATGGCAAACCCAAAAAGAATTTCAGCAAATAGTTGTTTGTTGCGATTGTCTGCTCTTGCTCTGAAGTACTTTTTATGAATAAGCCAAACAGTAAGCAACCCAAAAACTAAGAATATTGCCGACAATATCCAAAAGATAGTGAATTGATTATTAGAAAGATAGGTAGCACCAAAGGCCACCCCGGAAGCAATAATAGAAGAGAGTAGGCTAAAGAACAGGGGTCTTTTTCCCAGGTTTTTAAAACTGCTGCTGAATTGCTTTATTAGGGGGATTATGATAATCCAGGAGCCTAAAAACACTCCGGCATATAATAAAAAGAATTTTAAAGCCATGTTATACAATTTCGGTGCTCTTGTTTATAAGCTGCACCCATATCCTAAAATACTGGTTTTTGTTTCATTTTCTTTTGGCATAAGGGTTTCGAACTGGTAAACTACCTCTACCTCAATTGGCAAAAACACATCTGTAAATTTTTGCAAAATCCGCCCCAAGGGAGCCTGATCTACAAAATCGTGTATTTGTGATTGCGGGATGCCTGAAATGGTAAACTCCCAAACGGGTAGTAGCTCATTGTGGTTGGCACCTAAAACGGCATCAATTCCCAGCCTTAGGTCTTCAAAACTATCTGTGTGCAACACACTGCCGTACTCATGCCGAAAACCTGTTGTAAACCCAAGTTCTTTGTTTAAAATAAAACGTAATGCTGTGGTTGTAGCCTGGGTATTCCCTTTTATAAAAGCCGCGTAAGGCAACATATGCAAAAACCGATTGGCTTCTGGTTCGGGCAAATCCTCCTCCAAATTCCAGAAATTATAATACGCCTGGTTAAGCTTGCCATTTGCAATATCGTACAAAGCCTCCCTTTCGGCAAGTTCCGTGCTCACCTCATATTGGAACAACATCTTTTCAATGGGAGCAAAAAACTTCCGGGCCAGTTTCTCTTCCGTTTTGAACTGTTTGTGTTCTTTTACTGCGTCTTGAGTGGTTTTTACCTGACGGCTACCCTTAGTTTGATGAAAAAGACCTTCTGGAAGTTTATCGTAAATGCCGTCTCTGTTTATAAACAGTTCAAAAATGGTTTTACTGTCATCTTCATGATCGTCAATGACCATTTTTTCAATGTCGTTGTGATAACTTTTTGTAAATGCACTTTGGTTGGTAACCTTAATATGATCCATTCGAATGCCTTTTTTAAGTAGGCCTGCACAAACCACCTCGCTTTTAAACGGCGGCGATACAATATTACTATTCGTGTAACTATTCATCTCAATAAAGGTAAAACATATTGTGTAAAAACTTTTCGGTGCGCTGCAAAAAAGTATTTCCTTCAAAGATACTTAATTAAAAAGCAGTCGGCATCACTAAAAAAAGCGATCCTCCGAAAATTTTTTACCCCTGTTTTTTTCGTAATTTTAAAACCTAAAATCAACAATATGAGTTTTAAAGCCACTTTTAACGTTAGCGGTAAAGAGTACCGCGTATTAGACGCTTCCTTCGATCTGCACCAGATTGTGGACAAAACAGGGCGCGTATCCTCAGAAACCCGTGGGGGGAAAATTGACGTAGTCGTAGAAAGCACCCAGGAAACTGACTTGTTTGAATGGATGATAGATCCCTATAGTCACAAAGACGGTAGCATCATCTTCAAAAAAAGAGACTCGGACGCTACAATGAAAGAGCTGAAGTTTAAGGAGGCCTATATGATTGACTACACTGAAACTTTCAGTTCTAACACGGATAAGCCCATGGCCATTGCCTTCACATTGTCAGCAAAGGAAATTGAGCTGGGCAACGGCAAATTCTCTAACGAATGGGTATAAGGCACCCCCGTTTTTAGTAGTGCAGGGCAAAGGCCTGTATCAATAATAATAAATTGTTTTTGCAACAGGCCTCCAGCCCGCAGGGGTTGTGTTGCCGGTTGGTATCTGCCGGGTTCACAAATGACTACAGGGTTTTTTACAGATACGCGATGCTACAAGTACTGGCCACTTAAAACCTTATATAAATGGCAGATCATACAACGCTCACAAAAACAGAAATTATTATTGAGGATTACAATAGCAATAACTCCGTTGTTTTTAGTAATCTGGCACTGAATGAAGGGCTCTTACAGGTGAACAGTTTTTCTTTTTCAATTAGACCCACCGAAACAGGTAGCAGATTAGGTGCGATTATTGAATTTAAGAAAAAAGTATTGGGCAAAAAAGTGCAGATAGATTTTCAAGACGGCAACGGAAACAGTAAACACAAGTTTGCAGGCCTCGTAATGGAAGTAAATTCGACATTAATTGACGATCAATTTTATGAATTTTACATTACCGGAAGTGGCATTTTTTGTAAAGTAAATGAAGTATCGGAAACCCATTCCTTTTACAAAAAAAAATTAGCGGAAATTATTGACAAAGCCTTTGAAAACACGAAGGTAAAGGACCAGGTAAAAAAAGATCCTCAAAACACCCATAAGCTACATTACATTGTTCAATACAATCAGTCTCTTTTTTCTTTTATTTCCTCACTGGCTATCCGTTTTGGAGAATGGATGTACTATGATGGTGAATTTTTGAAATTTGGCAAAAAGCCGGATGGGGAAGCCATTGAACTTAATTCTCCAGGCGACGTATTTAATCTTAATATAAAAGCCCAGGCGGTTAGGTCACCAGAGGCTGCAGTAGCAACAGATCTTTTTAAAAGCGAGGCGATAAACTCATCTACAAGAGAGCAAGCCCCTGACAACGAATTGCTAAAAGCCACTACACAGGCCGGAGAAGCCGTATTGGAAAATCCGGGAAAAAAAATTTTCTTAGCCTCAGGTTTTAAACAGGAGGAAGCCGACGAAAAATTTAAATTAGAGCAGCAGGCCATCATTGCTTCATCCGTAGCTATTACAGGCACCACCCGAAACAACAAAATAACAGTTGGGAGTATTATTAAAATAAAAGAAGAGGGCGACTCGTCTGGTGCCAGCTATATTATCACTCAAATACAACACTACGTTTCTCATTACTCCAGTTACAGCAATTCATTTACCGCAGTACCTGCTGAAGTAAGCGTACCCCCTTATACCAACCCTCTCTTTACTGTAAGGGCCACACCACAGGCGGCTATTGTTGCAGATAATGAAGACGATAGTGGCCTGGCAAGAGTAAAAGTAAAATTTCCCTGGATGGCCGACGATGAAAAAAGCCCTTGGATTAGTGTGGTAGTACCTCATGCCGGCAAAGACAAAGGATTTCGGTTTTTACCCGAAAAAGATGATGAAGTACTCGTTGATTTTTTGGATAACAACGCAGAAACACCTTTTGTAAGCGGTGCCGTGTACACAGAAAAACATAAAGCGGGCATTGCCGAAGCGGGGAACCATACCAAACAGATCGGATCGAGAAGCGGCAGGCGACTTGAAATAAATGATGAGGAAGGCACTCTGTATTTAGCAGACAATTTTTTACGTGAGGATCCTAAAAATGTGCTCCGTTTTCTTAGGAAAGACGCAGACTTAAATATAATTCTTGAGTCTAGGAAGGATCAGGCAAACTGTTCTGTTTTTAAACTCGACAAGGATGAGTCATTGAACTTGGGTGTAGTAAGTGGAGGTGTTTTGCTTGCAGAAATCAGACTTTTAAAAGACGGGCCGAAAATAGAAATAAAGTCTCAGGGATCAATTGATATTAGTGCGAATGGAAATATTAATATGAAAGGCAATGAAATATCGTTAGAGGCCAATAAAATCAACTTAAAGGCCGATGATGCACTTAGTGCCGAAGGTACCAGTAAGGTGGAAATAAAAGGAACAGAAGTGAAAGTAAATGCTGATGCAAATTTAGAAGCAAAAGCTGGAGCCTCTGCCAAATTGGAAGGCGCCATGCTGGATCTGAAAGGTAGTGGCATCGCAAATTTAAAAGGAGGGCTGGTGCAGATCAACTAATGAAATACTTATGTTACGATAGTGCTTTAAATGATGCCTATACGCTCATTCAATTAATGCAGCGCTGTCCCAAACATACCAACTTATTCGCTGGAACAAACGATAGGGGTATTTGGGATGCAGCCCCCTGGTTGTTTGAACTGAACAACAACCCCTTTGAACTGAAAGGTCGGCCATTAATACAAATGGAGCATTGCGTAGTTTTTGAAACTGAAGAATTGCTAAGTAACGTGTTGGATTATCTGCATAGCAAAATCTATATTTATGAAAATGAGCAGGAAAAATATGTACGGCTTTGGGATGCCCGGGTATTATTGAAACGATTGCCCTTGTGGGCCACAAGAGATATTCAGGATTTTTTTCAGATGTTTCCAGCAATTTATACACAGCAGGAGGATGCTGGTTTTCTGAATAAATGGATTTGGAAAGGCGGAAACAAGATACTACCGGAACAAGTAGCTACCGCTGTTGTACTGCCCTTGATAAAGTCTGAAGAAGATTTAGAAACGGAGTATGAAGCGCAGCAAAAGGCTCGCGATGCCAGTATCCAAAGAAGGGAGCCCCCACCACCGGAGGTGCCACCCTCCAAAGCACCTGAAAATCTGGAAGAAGAGAAACCCAAAAGAAGACGGTTTTTGATGGACTAAAGAAGAGTCCCTTCCTGTAAATAAAAAAATATTTTTTGAAAGAAGCTTTATTTGTATATAAAAGAACAAAATGGGAAAACCAGCAGCAAGAGTAGGCGATATGCATGTATGTCCGTTATTCGACGGGCCCAAACCTCATGTGGGCGGTCCGGTAATGCCCCCGGGTGCACCCACCGTACTGATAGGTGGCATGCCAGCCGCCACCGCTGGTACGATGTGTGCCTGCGCCAGCGCTCCTGATGTAGCAACCCAGGGAAGTACAGGCGTGCTCATCGGAGGGAAACCTGCTGTTCGCATGGGTGATATGACGGCCCACGGTGGAACCATCGTAATGGGGTGTTTTACCGTATTGATAGGAGAAACCGGTAGCGGTGGAGCAGGTGGGGGTGGGGGTGCTGGAGGTGCTGCCAACAAAACCGGAGCCAACCAGGCCAAAGACAATGCCAACAGCAAATCATTGAAAGAAGCCGCGAAAAATGGTGACGATACAGCTGATAAAACCAATAAAGAGGACTTTCAAGCAAAATTTTCTTTGGTGGACGAAGCAGGAAAGGCAATGGATGGGATTCGGTATAAAATTAACACCTCTGACGGGCAGGAACACGAAGGGAGAACAGATAGTAATGGAGAAACGCAAAACCTGTCGGGATACACCACAGGCGATTGCCGTGTTACTTTTTTGAATAATTAGGAACGAATAGTATGCCGGGACAACAAACACAACAAAAATTTGAGGCCAACAACAAAAAGCAAATGTTGGTGCTGGTACGGTACAAACCGGCCGGTATGGCTACTGCTGACGCGTTAGTGGGCGGCGCTGTCGGCGCTGTGCAGGGAGTTGTGGATAAAGTTGAGGACGCAGCCGCCTCTATCCCCGGGCTGAGCCTGTTTTTTAAAGAAGAAAAAGAACCCGAAAAAAAATGTGATAAAGAGTATAATTATTTTAAAGAATACAAGGATTGGGACAAATATATTGACAAGATGAAAGACGATTTTCCGGAAAAATTGAACCCGGAAAACCTGGTCATTTCCCATGAGTTTGATACCAACGACACTAAAGGCAGGGAACAGGAAGGCAAAAAACTGGCGAACCAAATCAAATCCAAAATATCTGGCTGGAAAGAATCTACGGCAGCCTTTCATTTTGTTGGGCTGGGCCAGGGGGGTAATGTGGCTAATGAATGTATTAAAGAACTATCTAAGGAGGAAGATTTTAAAAAGAAATGGAAAGTGGACTCGGTAGTGTATGTGGGCACCCCGTTGTACGCTCATCTTCATAACCTTGAATCCAAAGTGGTAGGTAATCCCCGAATTATTTCCTTTGGGAACGACTATGATCTTACTCAAAACGCAATACAATATTTTGAACCAAATGACCAATTGCTGAAACTGATCGCCGAAAGTAATACAAATACCCTCTCCGTATTTACGGGTAAGATAAAAACCCAATTAATGGCAACCCTGAGCCGCCTGCTTTCCATAGAAGGATTCGGCACCAGCTACGACAATAAAGGGAATCTTGATAAAATCACCCAAACAAAAGATGATGTTTCAGGGCTGGTAGATAGCCTGGTAGGCGCAGTTAAAACCCTGATAGAAGCTGTTCCCGACCTGTGGAAACTACCCGATTTGCCAGAATTTGACAAAATGGCCAATGGTATGGGCGATATCCCAAAAAAATCCATTGCTCGTTTAGACGAGTTTGTTAGCGAACTGAGCAATATTGCCGAGGGAACCAGCTTGGATACCAGCCGGGTAAACATTGCGAAGATTTTCAACTTTTTATGTCCCTTGGTGGATCATATAACAGGTATGTTAAAAGTGCTTTCGCCCGGTGGCGAAGCTGCCGATCAGATGTTTGATCAACTGATTCAAAAAACAGGGGTTAAAAAAATATTAGCCCCCGCAAAAACATCTACCACCTCCCTGCCCATTGACCCCTACATTGAAAAAGCAATAGAAATGGCAAAAAAAGCAGAAGAGGCAAAAGAAAAAGAAAGCAACCCAGAGGAAGCAACGCGCGAAATATCAAAGGACGAAATCTACGGCGACCAGGCCAATATCATGATTGCAAAATGTAAAGGAACTATTGCCGATATAACAAAAAAAGGCGATCTGGATCTTTCCAATAAAAGTTTGACGAAAGAAGCAAAGGCCAAAATTGGCGAAGCGTTTGCAGCCATGCTTTTACCCATGATGCCCTCGAAAAAGAAATTTTATGGCCAGATTTTGGATTGGATACCCCTGGGCGGCATCAACGGCTTTCTAAGCAAACTTACCAGCGATGCGGCTTTTGGGCCCCTGAAAAGTGTAATAAGCTATATAAAAAGCGATTTTGATTTTGATGCAGGCACTCCAGAGAAACCCGGCCTGAAAACATCTCTGGCTAATTTCGATAAAGAACTGAAGCGCATAACCGGTTATTTGAACAAAAATAATTTTCCAATTCATAAGGATGCCAACAGCCTGTATTTTATCTACAACAGCCACAATGTATTGCTGAAAAAGCCCTGGGGCAATATCCTGCATGCAATAGATGAACAAACCGGTTATCTGGACGTAATGAAAAGCCAGGGATTTGAAAATTTTTATAACTTGGAGAAAAACGAATATCAGGGCGGTGCGCAAAAGGATAATGTGCAACCGGCAAAGGCAGTAAAGGAAGAAGAAACAGTATAAAAAAAGAGAATGTCGGATGAAGCATATAATATAGCATGGTTGGAGTCGCAGGCGATTTGCCAAAACGCAAGAAATGGTGCTTTTTTGCTGGGTATATCCTACGAAGAAGCGGTGTATAACAACATTATGAACTTCTGGGACTATATCTCCTATCAGCCCAATGCCCGTAGGCATTTATATCATTACCGCCACGGGCATGGAGCCGATTACCTTGAAAACGTACGGGCGCTTTTTACTACAAACCCGCGGATCAGGAGCAGGATTTTTGAAAAAATTGGTAACGCGCTTTTCCAAAATCCCAGAACAGATAATGGCAGTATTATTGGGCACGGAGCCGATGACGGGATCGAGCCTCCCATTAGGCAACAGGACTACGATTCTGACGATTGGCTAAACTCAAACGGGAACATAGATGAAGTTTATTGGAGGCTTTCAGGAGATTACAACCCTTACGATAATCGCGAAACGGATGACAGGTTGTATTATCTGAGGGCATTAAGAAGGGGGTCTGTGTTCCTAATAAACGTTGAAATTTCGATTAGGGACCCTTATACCTGGCATCCTTACGAAACCAGGCCTTCGCGGTGCATCCATCAGGCAATGGAAAGCTTAAAATCATCAGGGGCAGCCGATTATATGACCGTAGGAACCACAATCCTTAGTATGCCTTCTGTTTATTTACCCAATTGGATAAGAAGATAAAGAC
This sequence comes from Niabella sp., assembly GCA_039811305.1. Classification (GTDB taxonomy): domain Bacteria; phylum Bacteroidota; class Bacteroidia; order Chitinophagales; family Chitinophagaceae; genus Niabella. Next base: position 10,561 of record JBDHYK010000025.1, on the reverse strand, counting down.
AGCATTATGACACATACTCAGTACTCTTTTTCCGAACCCGCTAAACTGGCTTTACATATTGCACAGCAAATAGCAAAGGAATACAACCATGCCACATATGGTGCTCCGCATTTGCTTAAGGCTATGATGCACAAAGACCTGCCCATTTTGAAAACCGTGGAACAAGCCGGGGGCGATATTTATTATATGGAAGAATGGGCAGAAATAAGGTTGGAACAGTATCCAAAAAGTTCAAAGCCCGGTTCAGAAGTAGGCCCGGACGAGACTTGCGAACCCTTGTTCCATGAGGCAGAACATTTTCAAACAAAATTGGGATACCATGCTATTGAGCCGGAATGCTTGCTGGCATCCATCGCTACGCCGGGTGTAACCTTCAGTTACGATCAACTAAAAACCTTTCCTTTCACCGCGCAACAAGTGCTTGAATGGTTTGGCTCGGGCAAGCCGGGTAGCGGGCAGGGTGCAGCGGTCGGGGCTCGTGAGGGCACCACAGCTACCCTTGGTAAAGCTTCGTCCGATGCAATCGGTCAGTTTTGTATAGATAAATTATCCGAAGCCCAACAAGGGCACCTTACCGATATTATTGGCCGCGACAAGGAAATCAGGCAAATTTGCGAAATCATCAGCCGAAAAAACAAATCTAACGTAATTATAACCGGCGAGCCGGGCGTAGGGAAAACGGCATTATTAGACGGTTTTGCTTGTGCAGTGGCTGCAGGAAAAGTTCCGCAGCATTTGAAAGACATCGCAATTTTTCAATTAGACAACGGAGCGCTTATTGCCGGTGCTTCTTACAAAGGCGAAATAGAAGACCGACTGAGAAAGGTAATAAAAGAGCTTTCGACCCTTGAGAAACCTGTTTTGTTTATTGATGAAATACACCTGCTCATTGACAAGCAAAATCCTAATGGCGGCGCAGCAGGTATATTAAAAGGAGAGCTGGCTAAAGGGATTCTTACCGTGGTAGCAACCACCACCGATGATGAATACCGGAAAAGTATAGAAAAAGACCCCACATTTAGCCGGAGGTTTGAAATGGTAAAAGTTGCTGAACCAGATTCCACTATTACCGAACAAATGTTGCGCAATCAATCAAACAGTTATCAGCAGCACCACCAACTTACCATTGAAGAAGATGTATTTGCCGAAGCCGTTCGATTGGCGCGGCGCTTTGTAAAAGAACGAAAACTCCCCGATGCCGCCTTAGACTTATTAGACAGAACCCTGGCCGTAACCCGCATGATGGCAGATACCTCGGCCACAGACGTGGATATACTGCAAACCCGACTGGTGGAGCTTAAGGAAACGAAAGAAGAAGATAAACTCCGATGGCTTTATTTTGAAACTCAATCGAGCCTGAGCCCGGTACTGCTGGCTCGCAATAACGAAGAAAAAGAATTTGCAAAAATTACCGATGTGCAGGAGATGTTCGACACCCTGGAAACGCTGTTGAATAACCTGGGCACCGTTAGCAAACAAGAGAAAAAATCAATTGATAGTACCGACCTAAGCGCCGTGGTAGCCAATATTACGGGCATCCCTATCGGAAAAATCCAAACCAAAGAGCAATTGCGCCTGATCAACATGGAACATCAGTTACGTGAAAGGGTGATAGGCCAGGACTATGCCCTAAAAACCGTTTCCGACGCCATTTTGGAATCGCGCTCCGGATTAAATAAATCGGGCCAGCCCATTGCCTCTTTCTTTTTTCTGGGGCCAACCGGTACCGGAAAAACTGAATTAGCCAAATCCCTGGCAGAATTTCTGTTTCAGGACGAAAGCTCCATCATTCGGTTTGATATGAGTGAGTTCAAAGAAGAGCACTCAGCGGCTTTGTTGTACGGCGCACCTCCCGGCTATGTGGGTTACGAGGAGGGCGGCATGCTCGTAAATAAAATCAGGCAGCAACCCTATGCTATTGTGCTATTTGATGAAATAGAAAAAGCACATCCTTCCGTGTTCGACATCTTTTTACAGATATTAGACGAAGGAAAAATGCACGACCGCTTAGGTAAAGTGGGTGATTTCTCTAATGCTGTGATCCTGTTTACTTCCAATATTGGTGCCGAGCATATAATCAAAAGCTTTGATGAAGGAAAGGTGCCCCGAAGCGATGAGCTTCTCGAAATTATGGCTCGATATTTTAGACCCGAGTTTTTAGCCCGCGTTACAGAAATCATACCATTTGCCCCCATCAGCCGCGAAAACGTGCTGAATATTTTTAAAATACATTTAAAGCCTTTAGTAAAACAATTAGAACAAAAAGGTATAACTTTGAAAGTGAGTCCCGAAGCGGCCGATCACTTATCGCTGCTTGGGTTCTCGCCTAAGTATGGTGTGCGGCCCCTTAAAGGAATTATAAGAACCGAATTGCGAAAACCGCTGAGCCGCCTGATTGTGAACGAAACCATTAAAGCCGGAGACTCTGTACACGTGCATTTAGAACAGAAAGGAGATCATAAAAGTATAAATTGGATAATTAACGAACCCACTGAACCCATTTTTAATAACATAAAGTAAATTGTTCACCTCAAAAATTATAAACTATGGTAAACGACGAATATGGAATTGGCGGTACCGAGGTTAGAACCGATGCGTCGGAAGCATTTGCCGACATACCTCAAAACAGAACCCTCATGGCTGAGAAGCTAACAAAAGACGCCCCCGTTAAACCCGAAGTTGTACACGGGCTTCAAACCATTGAGCAGGTATTTGAACATTTTCAACCCGAGCTCAACCTCGATTTTGAAGATGCCGAAGGAGTTACCAACAAGGAAACTCTTCACTTCAATAATCTTGGCGATTTTGGTATGAAAGGCATTATCGCACAAAGCGAGTTTTTAAAAAATAATGCTACTCAAAAAGAAGAGTATATCAAAATCATCAAACAGTTGAAAACAAACAAAATTCTAAAAGCAGCACTTACCGACCCCGATGCCAAAAAAGCTCTGATAGATGCGATACAAGGAATGATTTCTGAATTGCAAACCAATAAATAGTTAATATCATGGCAATAGCTGCAAACCTAATCCTGTCTGGCAATACCTATAGGGTGTTGCATTGCGACTATGAGTTTCGTCAGAACGTAGATCGCTATGGCAGACCCAGCTCGGTGCCCGAAGGTGGCTTTATTAATCTTACTATCGAATCAACAAGAGATGTTTCAATTATCCAGTGGATGATATTTTCTGAATTGAGAAATGATGGTGAAATTGTTTTCATTAGCAGAGAATCTGAGTCCGCCATGCGTCGGGTACAGTTCGGAAATGCCTTTTGTGTATATTACAAAGAAGTCTTCGACATGGAAACCGAGAACCCCATGACCATTCAGTTTAGAATTTCCTGCAGAGAAATTACGATTGAGTCAGTAGAACTGAGCAGAAGTATCATGTGGGGAGAAGCTTCCGAATCAGAACCCTCCTCTTCCTCATCTTCCTCTTCGGGTAGTGGTGACATCGGCTCTTTTAACCCCAACGATTAAACATATTTTTTAAATTCATCAAACCGATTATACTATGAGTGAAGAAATGCAACAGCAGCTACAACCAGAAGTTCCACAGGTAAAAGAAACTACAAAAATAGCCAACCCCCTGGAACTGCTTAAAACAAGTTCGGATAAATTGGCCAAATTTGGCGGCTTCGATCTTATTGAATCCTCTATAGACGGGGCTCAAAACCTGAATCCCGACCGCAAAGCAAGACGGAATATTTTTCTCTCCGAATCGCAAAAAAAAGAAGAAAGAGAACAGTTACTCAAAACCCTGCAAGCCTGGAGCGAACTTTTAAGCAGTTCGGGCGAAATATCGGATTTAGTTACCTATTGCGAAAAAAAATCTGAGCAGTGCCAACAGGTGTTGGAAAAAAATGTAGCAAAAGCGGTAGAAGAAACCCGGGACTTAGAAAGATCTTATCGCAACATAGCACTATTTTTTAAAAATACAGAAGGCGATAAGCTTAAAAATGTATCCTTCATTAATTGCGAATTGGATCAGTTAAAAGATCTCGACAATACCCGGTTTATAGATTCAATTGGAGAAGAGCTAAAAAAGAATTATGACAGGCTCGATTTGCGCAATAACTACAGTATCATGGTAATTCCCGGTTACTTAGGTTCCAACAAAGTAGTAGAAAAATGGGCCAAAATGGCACACGAAAATAAAGTGATGCTGGTTACCGATTTTGAACACCTGGATGCGCCAGATGATGTGATGGAAATGTTTGAATTAGCAAATCTTACCGGTGGGGATAAATACCGCTCTAATGTAATCATGGGTTGCAACTGGCTGGTAGGGCGTGGCAAGTTTAACGAGTTAGGAGAAGAAGAAGATCTTTATGTTCCTCCGTCTGGGGCACTGGCTGGAAAAATTTATCAAACGCTGATGAGCCAGGTAACCGCCGGAAAGAAATTTGGCAGTATGAACGAAGTGGATGGTGTAAAATTTGAACTCAAAAAGAGCGAAATTGCCAACTTAGAAAAGATGGGCTTAGTGCCGATGGTAAAAGAATATGGCAAAGTGATGGCTTTCTCCGCAAAAACACTATTCAATGGCGATAACCTGGGCTTACAAACCTACTCCGTTGTACGGGTGTTTGACTATGTAACCAAGGTATTGATGGATTTTCTGAATCGAAGGGCTTTCGAAAACTTCAATTCCAGTACCCGAAAAGACCTGATGAGCCAGATTGTGAAATTCTTAGACAGCATCACCGGACCAAATAAACTGATCGAGGATTTTACCATCAAACGCTTTGAACAAGATCCGGTACAAAAAGATCGTATCCACCTCGACATTCATATGAAACCTTATTTCCCGGCCAAGAACTTTATGATTAAAATGGAAGGACAAAAAGGCGATGATGGAAATGAATGGGATACCAAATACGATCAACAATAAACGATCCATTACAAAGAGCGTCCTAAGCGCTCTTTGTTTTTAGCTCTCAAATTCTAAACATCTGGTAATGCTCCAACATAAAATACATATTCCCCTTGTTTTATTGCTGATCTTTTTAGGCAGCACCTGTTTTGCTCAAAATATCAATGGAGAAAAAATCATCGTTGGCAAAGAGAGCATTACAGTCATTAACTTTCCGGACAAAGTGGTCAATATCAATTTCTCCGATGATGCAGCCTATGAATATTACATCCCCAAAAGACGGGAAGAGAAATCTATTTCCATTCAGTTCAATAAAGAAAAGAAAACAGGCCCCAATACCAACCTATTGGTAAACGAAGGGGGGCGCAGCCACATGTTTCGGCTGATATTTGATTCAACCTACAATATTAATGATGACTCACGCCCGCCCCTTTGGTACGACCATTCAAATCTCAAAGCCCTGAAAGCCTTTGTTCAAAAGCAAAAAGAGTTAGAGAAACTTTCAGAAGACCAACGAGCAGCAGCGCAAAAGCAACAGGAAGCAGAGGCGGCTGAACAAAGAAAACAAGAGGTTGCTGAGGCTCGTAAAAAAGCCGAAGAAGACGCCGCCCTGAAAGCGAAAGAATTAGAAAAGGCACGCAGCCAGCAAGAAGAACAACAAAAACAATCGGCAGCCGAAATAGCCAAAGCAAAAAAAGAAGCCGATGAAAAAGAAAAACAATTAAAAGCTATCGCTAAAAAAGAAGCCGACGCTAAAAAAATAGCCGATGCCAAAGCAAAAAAAGATGCCGACCAATTGGCAAAACAAAAAGCTGAAGAGGAGAAGCGCCTGGCAGATTTAAAAGAAAAACAAAATACCGAAGCACTGGCACGTGAGGAAGAATTGAAGAAGCTGAGAGCTAAAAACGACGCAGATGCCATTGCAAAGGCTCAAAAGGAAAAAGAACAAAACGAACAAAAGGCAGCAGCGGCTTTAGCCAAAGCGGAACAAGAAGCGCGCGAAAAGCACAGACTTCAGGAAGAGAATCTGGCAAAGCAAAGAGCAGTTGAAGAAGAAAAAGCACGAAAAGCAGCCGAAGAAACTGCCCGTAAAGAAGCAGAGAAAAAAGCTGCTGCCGAGCGTTTGGCGAAATTGGAACAAGACAGAAAACAAAGAGAACAGGAAAAAGCATATTCCGAAGCGGGTCTGTGGCAGCGGTATGGTAAAAAAGGAGTAGATCTTTATAACTTCCCAAGAGAGCAGGTGCCCACTGTAGTTGCAGAGTTTTACCTCATCACCGACACGTTGAGAAATTACAGAATTTCAGACTCGCTGATGCATACAGATATTGCCGACAAGGTGAATATAAAGGCCAGCGAACCCATTAATAAAGGAGTTAATATTACACTGGAGAACATCTATTTTAACCAAATATACACGTATTATAAACTGAAAGTGGACAATACTACGGCTGAAGATTTTTTGATGGGCCCCACTTATATTTACTGGTATGATGCCGATGAAAAAGCAAAGCAGGTTATAAAAAGCAGCTATATTACTTATATCGGTTTTTTCCCATTAGTTCGACCACATACTACCCAATACGTAATTTTTGTAACCCGGTCGCCCAATATGACAGATGATGAAAGCCTGGTGCTGTTTGTGGACGAGAGGAGAAAAGACAAAGGCACCACCAGTATTGTGATACCCGGAAGTACGTACAATAAAGAATTAGCCCGATATCAGAACACAATTAAAGGTACCAAAGTAAAGGAGACGAAGAACAGCGCTGGAAAAAAGAAAAAGAAATGAAGGGGAACCTAACACAGCTATCCGGGTTTTTAAGAGGCAGCTTGTGTCTCTTATCCATTTTTGTTCTGGTTCTTTCACATCCGGCTGTTGCAAAAGCGCAGCATATCATTAGTTTTTGTGGCGAACCGGTTCCTATAAACCAACAGTTTGTTCAGGATAAACTTATTAATACCATTAGAAGGCAGGTAAACGTGGTGAATTTGCCCTCATTACGTCAAAGAGCCAATTTGTATTTACCCTTGGTAGAAAGGTATTTGACAGCCTATGGGCTTCACTCCGATTTAAAATACCTGCCCATTGTGGAAAGTGGCTTTCTGACTAAAGCCGAATCCGGTGTGGGAGCAAAAGGGATCTGGCAAATTATGCCGGCTACAGCCAGGGGGTACGGATTGTCCATTGATAACGGAGTGGATGAAAGGGAAAATTTTGATAAAGCCACCCGCCTGGCCTGCAACCTGATACGCGACAATTACAAGATGCTGATAAACTATGTAGGAAGGGCTAACTGGCCCTTAGCCATCGCAGCTTATAATTTTGGTATTGGTAATATTGTAAATGCTGTGAAAGCGCAGGGTTACAATTATTTTACCATGCAACTGAACCCCGAAACGGGTTTGTACGTTTACAAAATAATTGCTGTAAAAGAACTTTTTGAATATCCCGAGCTATATAATTCAAAATTTGGGTACAATATTTTCAGTGCTACCGCCAAACCCAAAAAGCAGGCTCACCCCAACGACTTAGACGTAACAAATGACCCCGACATCCTGAAAGAAATTGAAAACGAACTGATAAAAAATAAAGACAAAAAAGCCCCCGTTATTGTGCGGGAAGATTATATTATGGCGCATGTAGAAGGCAAAAAAAAGAAGTTTAAAGACGGAGATATTATTGATATTGTATTAGATGAAGACCTGCAAACTACCAATTATGGCCTTTCCTTTGCCGGGTACAAATTTGGGGTGCAGGGTTGGATTATTGATGACCGAGTTTATTTTAAATTGGGTTACGACCACGATGTAACCCTCATGGATACGGGAAAAAGAAAAGGGGTGTTGCTTACAGACCTGCTTTCAAAAAAACGCATAAATGTGTTGTTGAAAAATTTAGTGTATGAGAAACAATAACCGATCAGAATACAAACTAAAAATGGGAGAACATAGTAGAAGCCTAAACACAGAAAGTATCCTACTATTTGCATTTTGCATCGCAATCTCAGTAGGCATCATCTCCTGTAATAGCGGCACACATCTTTTATCTGCCCAGGCCATTCAGCAACAGGGTCTTTATGCTGCCATCAAAAAAAGCATAGATGCAAAAAAATCAAATCGTACGACCATTACAATACCGAAAGGGGTCTATCAGTTTCGTGAAGCCGATGCAGTTGTAAAAGAGCTTTACATCTCCAACCACGATCAGGATAACCCCAAAAAAATTGGTCTTTATTTTGAAAATTTAAAAAATGTAACGATTGATGGAAATGGTTCGCAGTTGGTGTTTCATGGTCGTATGTTGCCGATTGTATTGGTAAATTGTGAGAATGTGGCGTTAAAAAATTTTTCAGTTGATTTTGAAATCCCCCATATCCGGCAATTGAATATTTTATCGGTAGATTCGGCCAAACAACAGCTGGTGGCCTCGCTTTGGCCTAAAGGCGATTACAGAGTAGATCGGGGGAAATTGGTGGTTACAGGAGAAGGCTACGAGTTTGTGCCTTTAACTTTTATGGCATTTAGAGAAGACAAGCGCCTGACCTACCTTCGGCGCGACCTTTCCTTTCAACCAAAAGAAGTGAAAGAGTTGGGAAAAGACACCCTTTTGATAAGCGGGCTGCCTGATGCAAAAGATGCTACTCCCGGCGAGCGGTATGCCCTCCGCTCCTATTATCGGCCAACGCCTGGCATTTTCATTGATTTCTGCAAAAACACAACACTCAACAATGTTATGGTTCACTATGCAGAAGGAATGGGACTGCTGGCCCAGCTTAGTGAAAACATCACGCTTAGTCACTTTTCAGTGGCATTAAAACCGAATGATCCCCGCTATTTTACAACACAGGCCGATGCCACGCATTTTTCAGGTTGTAAGGGTCTCATACGCTCAGAATATGGAGTATATGAAGGCATGGCTGATGATGCCATCAATGTACACGGAACCTATTTAAAAGTAATAAAACGCGTGGACGATTTCACCCTTCAGGCAAGATACATGCACCCGCAGTCATGGGGCTTTCTTTGGGGCCAGCCGGGCGATAGCACCCATTTTATTGAATCGGAAAGAATGCAATTGGTTCAAGATGCTATCAACACCATAAAATCTATCCGGCCGATAGATAAACCCACAAATTTTGGTGCCAAAATATTTGAAATCTCCTTCAGCCAAAAACTGCCAAACGAGGTATCCGAACAAGGAAAATTTGGAATTGAAAACCTAAGCTGGACGCCCGAGGTTATTTTTAAACACAATACGGTTCGTAATAACCGGGCAAGAGGGGCATTATTCAGCACACCAAAGAAAGTGGTTTGTGAAAATAATGTATTTGATCATACCCATGGCACGGCAATCCTACTGTGCGGCGATTGCAATGGCTGGTACGAAACAGGAGCCTGCAGAGGGGTTACCATCCGAAATAATACTTTTATAAATGCACTTACCGCAACGTATCAGTTTACAAATGCCGTAATTTCCATCTATCCCGAAATTCCCAATTTAAAAGAGCAACAAACCTTTTTTCACTCCGGCATTCTTATTGAAAACAACAAATTTGAAACCTTTGACCGACCCCTGCTTTATGCCAAGTCCACCGATGGGATAGTGTTCAAAAACAACAAGGTGCGCTACAATAGCGAGTTTAAGCCATTTCATTGGAATACCCATCTTTTCTTTTTTGAAAAAGTAAACCATGTGCGCATTGAAAAAAATAGCTTTGCCCGAGGCTTTGACCCCTCTGAAGATATGCTTATTAGGTATTCGGATAAGGACGCTGTGCAGGTGATAGAATGATACCCCGCACAGCAGACAAAAAAACGCTGAAAAAAAGAGGAATTAAAAACGGCTATCCGACCGAACCCCTATTGAACCCCGATTTGAGTAAGCAGTTTTTCAATTGTTCTTATTACACCGCTTTCATTGTTAGAAAATTCAGTAACGTAGCGGGCGGTTTCTTTTATTTTCGGATGTCCGTTTTTCATGGCAAAACTATATTTACCCACCTGCATCAGTTCTAAATCATTTAAAAAATCACCAAAAACAATCGTATTGTCGTACCCAATGCCAAGCGAATTCTGAAGCTTCTTAACGGCGGTTCCTTTATTGGCCGTGCTGCTGTTAAGATCCAACCACACCTCGCTGGATACGGCTACATTAAAATCCTGCTCAAATTTTTTATAGTGGGGATAGCTATTGGTTTCAGAACTGATTAAATCGCAAAGAGATACTTTTAATATTTTTTCTTCTAAGCGGGTAAGGTCGTCTACAATTTTGTAGTGCTGGTAGTATTTTAGGGTTTGCTTTAATACTCTGGGGTTATTGTCTTCCATATAAGCCAGTTTCTTACCGCATAATACCGGGTAACTGTCGGAAATGAGTCGCGACAATTCAACAAATTCAACAACAGAAGCATCCTGTAAAGGATCTATCAGCAATTCCTGATCCTGATAGGCCATAAAACTTCCGTTGTCCGATATAAAATACACACGGTCTTTGATCTGCTCAAACACCGTGGTCATATTCGGATAAGGTCTGCCGCTGGCTATGGAAAAATAGATGTCCTTTTCAGCAAATTTTGCTTCCAGTGCCCAAAATTCGGGGTCAATACTTTTATCGTCTGCCAACAGTGTGCCGTCAAGATCTGTAACAATTAATAGTGCCATAAAAAATCGTTCGTAAAAAA
>JBDHYK010000024.1:0-22549 GCA_039811305.1 Niabella sp. | reverse complement strand
GTTGGCCCCCGTGGCAATAGCAGCTTTGGCAATGGTGGAAATCAATTCAGGATTACCTCCTGTTACGCCGCCAGTTTGGTTGGGCTGTTGTAAACTATGGGTGCAATCCATGATTACAGGAGCGCTATGAGCCTGCATCCAGGGAATATTTCTGAAATCAACAACCAGATCTGTGTAGCCGAAGCTATTCCCTCTGTCTGTAAGCATCACTTTAGAGTTACCGGCATTTCTGATTTTTTCAACAACAAATTTCATGGATGGCCCGCTTAAGAACTGTCCTTTTTTAACATTCACGATTTTTCCTGTTTTTGCTGCTGCCTCCAACAAATCGGTTTGTCGGCAAAGAAATGCAGGTATTTGCAGTACATCCACGTATTTGGCAGCCAGGGCGGCTTCTTCCTGCGCATGAATATCGGTGAGAGTAGGCACCCTAAAAGTAGTACCTGCCATTTTTATCAACTCTAATGCGGCTTCATCGCCAATACCTGTGAACGAAGAGGCACTGGTACGATTGGCTTTACGGTAGGAAGCTTTAAAAATGTAGGGTATTCCCAGTTTTATACATATTTGGCTAACCGTTGCAGCAGTTTGCATCACAATTTCTTCGTTTTCGACAATACAAGGTCCTGCGATCAGAAAAAAATTGTTTCGGTTGTAGGATTGGTTTTGAAATAGTGCTTCTAAAAAATGTTCCATACAGCAAAGATAACAGGGAACTGCAATAAATTATTTTTATAGGCTCAATTTCAAAATTTATTCTTCCTTATTTTTTAATTTCATTAATAACGTATAAGCGCCTTTCAGCACAATTGTTTTGTTTTGTACCTCGTCTTCATTCAGGAGAACCGTGTGGGCGTTTTCGGTAGTGCCGGTTTGCACTTCTTTCATCAAATAGGTTTTATTTCCGATAACTTCAAAAATATAAAGTTTTCCTTGAAAACTTACAAGAGCGTCTTCGGGTACGGCGATCACGTTTTTATAGGCTGATTGGATGTCAGCATTCATATACATTCCCGGCAACAGGGCTGGGTCGGAATTAAAAAAGCTACAAATTACTTTTGTGTACCCTTCGGGGGTAACGTCTTTGTTAATCAATTGTACCTTACATGGATATTTTTTTTCGGGATCCACATTGCTGTAGGCAGTTACCTGTTGGCCAATAAAAATTTTCCGAATATCTTTTTCAAAAACGACAAGTTCTAAATGTATTGAAGAAGCATTAATGATTTCAAAAAGAATATCCGTAGCCGCTACGTATTTTCCCAGATTGACATTGACCCTGCTTATTGTACCTGTAATTGGAGCATATATATTTATCCGGCCCGTAATAGAATTTGCAGTCAGCTTCGTGGGTTGGATATTGATGATTTTTAATTGTTCGGCAAGGCCGTTCATTATAATCTGCTGTTGATTCATTTCGTTTTGTGCCTGCTGCATTACCTTGTCGCTTCCCGCTTGCGCCTGGTTTAAAATTTTTTGCCGGTTGAGTTCTAATTTCGCAAAGTGCAGCTTTGACTTAGCGGTCAGATAGTCTTGTTGCAACTGTACGTATTGAGGGTCTTCCAGCGTAGCAATCACCTGCCCTTTTACAACCGTTGTTCCGGGTAACAGTTTTGCTGTTTTTAAATACCCACCCAAGGGGGCAACAACAGAAACGATGTTTTGAGTGGGCACCCCAATTTTCCCATTCACTTTTATTGTGGCAGCTACACTCAGTTGCTCCGCTTGCCCGGTAACAATTCCAGAGTTTGTATATTGTGCTTCTGTAAGAACAACAGTACTGTCGTTTTCAACTGTACCTTCGTCTGTTGCAGCCGGTGTGTTTTTGCAAGAAAAAAACAATGCAAGAAGTAGAAATGGGAATAATCTTTTAGGTACCATTATTATTATTTTATATTTGGAAAATTCAACTCAATAATACTGTGCTGAAGTAAATTCAATGCATCAATAGATTCACTTTCTATTGCGATAGCCTGGTTGGCCAAAACCACATATTCTAAATAATTGATTTCTCCATTCTTAAATTGTTTCAGAGCCGTTTCTTTAATAGCAGCCGCGTTTTGCAAGTATTGCTTTGAAAACAACTCTACACGCTCTCGTTGTTGAACATATAGGATGGAAGCCTTTTTGATACTATTGTTTAAGACCTGCTGTTGCAGCTCGAGATGGTTTCTCAGATAAACTTCGTTGATTTGGCTGGCTTTTATTTTTGATTTTTGGGCGCTTGTGAAGATAGGAACTGATAGCCCAATCAACGCAGCATGAAAGCGATGGGCGCCCGTATAGGTTTTGTCGTTGGCACCAGTACCCTTGATGCTCATATTATTATAACCCAGGGTTATTTCTGGGAGTAGCTTTGATTGTTCTGCCTGGGTTGCCATTTTAGCTGTTTCCTGCAGTTGTTCTGCGAAGCGCAGTTCAGGATGATCTTGGGTCGGCATCAAGTGCGGTTGAAGTACCGTAATGACTTCTGAAGGCCATTCTGGCCGATAGGGCTTGCTGGTGTTCGTTAATACCAAAAACTCCGCTTCTGTCAAAGCCAACTCCTGGCGGGTTTGAATCAGTTGTAAAGCAATTGCGTTTTTTTGTGCCTCAAAAAATGTAGTTTCTAACCGGTTGGATTCGCCCTTTTGTAAACGAAGAACCGCTTTAGACAACAGGAGGACATAGAGGGAGTCGCTTTTGTGCAAGAGTTGTTCTTTTGCTTTCCAATAACCATAATTGACAAAAATCCGGGTGATCTGTTTTTTAATTTCCCATTCTTTAATCCCTACATTTAGAACAGAGGCTTTCCATTCCTGAGTTAGCAATTGTTTTTGTGCTTTGTACACGGCTGGAAAAAGGAAGGTTTGACTAATTCCCATCCCATTATCAAAATAGGCGCTGTTGATTTGCCCCAGTTCTCCGGTGAAGGAGGTGGCAGGCAGGCTTGTGCCTGAGGGAATCAATGCTTTAGAGTATTCTGTTCGTAGTTTTTCGTTGTGGAGGGTAAGATTGTTCCTGAGCGCCGAGTCTATTGCAGAAACCAATGATAGGGTTTCCTGCGCATGAATACAGTTTATAGCGAGCAGTAAGATCGCGGTAATACAATAAAAAAGCTTTTGGATATAGAGAAATTTCCTGTTGCTATTGATTTTAATTTTCAGCATGACTTTTAAAAAAATAAAAAATAATAAAATGATAGTCCCTATTCTTGTTTATTATCATATTTCCGTTCAAATAACATGTAAAGAATGGGAAGTACCACAAGGGTCAGAAATGTGGCAATCATCAGCCCTCCAATAACCACGGTGGCCAAAGGCCTTTGCACTTCGGCACCCGAACCTTTGCTGATGGCCATGGGCAGAAACCCTAAAGAAGCTACCAGTGCGGTCATTAATACAGGGCGTAACCTGATTTTTGTTCCCATCAGTACCACCCGGCGCAAATCATTTATACCCTGACTACGCAGATGATTAAATTCAGCAATAAGAACGATCCCGTTTAATACTGCAATACCAAAAAGTGCTATGAAGCCCACACCGGCACTCACGCTAAAGGGCATGCCTCTTAATGCCAGGAAAAATATTCCACCCATTGCAGATATCGGTATTGCCGAATAGATCAACAAGCTGTATTTAACCGATTTAAAAGCAAAGTACAAAAGAAGGAAAATAAATAAAAGGGACACAGGAACCGCAACGGCTAACCGGCTCTTTGCCTCGCTCAGGTTTTGAAAACTGCCGCCGTAAGTGACGTAGTACCCCGCTGGGAGTTTCATTCTGGTTTCCACCTGATCCTTCAATTCATTCACGGTGCTTTCCACATCGCGCTTCCGTACATTAAAGCCTACAATTATACGGCGTTTGGCGTCTTCCCTTTGTATTTGGTTGGGGCCGTCTTTTATTTGTACCTCAGCTACCTGGTGGAGGGGAATTTGCAATCCTGAAGAAGTGGGTATCAGCAGGTTTTGCACATCAGACAGGTTTTTTTTGCTATTAGTGTCTAATCGTACAACGAGGTCAAATCGTTTTTCGTCTTCAAATAGCCAACCGGCACTTTGCCCTGCAAAAGAAGCATTAACCACCTTATTGACATCTGAAACGGACAATTGATGCTGCGCCATCAACGGTCGGTTGTAGCGCACGATAATCTGAGGAAGGCCGGTTACTTTTTCTACATAAAGATTTTCAACGCCGTCAATACCGCTGATCAGTCTGGCAAGCTTATCCGCACTGAGGGCTAAAGAATCTAAGTTTTCTCCAAAGATTTTACAAACCACATCCTGTTTTGCACCTGTCATTAATTCGTTGAACCGCATTTGTACGGGATACTGAAAGCCTGCTGTGATGCCAGGAACATCTTCCAGCGCTTTGCTCATTTTCTCCGATAGCCCGTTAAATGATTTTGCCGATACCCATTCATTTTTAGGCTTTAAAATAACCATCATGTCGCTGGCTTCTATGGGCATCGGATCGGTAGGTACTTCGCCGCTACCGATTTTTGTAACCACTTTTTCTACTTCCGGGAATCTGGTTTTTAAAATCTTTGCAGCTTTTTGAGTGAATTCAATTGTGGTATTGAGGTTGCTTCCAGTGAGCACACGGGTATCAACAGCAAAATCTCCTTCCTCCAGAGAAGGGATAAACTCCCCACCCATTCGGGATAAAACAAAAACCGATAAAGCAAAGAGAACCAGAACGCTAAAGAGGATTGTTCTTGGATAGTATAACAGCCGATGCAACTGATGTTGAAACCAACGTCCAATTTCATCCATGAATTGATCCGACCTGGATTTTTTTTCGCTGATTCGCTTACTGAGAGCCAGTGCACTCATCATGGGAATATAAGTAAGCGACAATAAAAAAGCACCGATCAGGGCAAAGACCACTGTTTGTGCCATGGGTTTAAACATTTTTCCTTCAATCCCTTCCAAAGTAAGAATGGGCAAATAAACGATGAGGATGATCATCTGGCCAAAAACTGCGCTGTTCATCATCTTGCTGGCCGATATTTTTACTTCGTCATTCATCTTTGCCGGAGTGAGTTTTTTTAAACCGTGAAAGTGCTTTGTATGGCTGAGTCGGTGCATCACTGCTTCTACAATAATGACTGCACCATCCACAATCAGCCCAAAATCCAGTGCTCCTAAGCTCATCAGGTTGCCACTCACTCCAAAAAGGTTCATCATGGAAATAGCAAAAAGCATGGATAATGGGATCACTGAAGCTACGATAAAACCTGCACGTAAGTTTCCCAAAAAGAGCACTAATATGAAAATTACAATTAATGCACCTTCGGTAAGATTTTTTGTTACGGTACTAATAGCATTGTTCACCATTTTGGTTCTGTCCAGAAAAGGTTCAATTTCTACTCCCTCGGGAAGACTTTTTTTAATTTGCTCTACTCGTTCTTTTACATTTTTGATCACCTGGCTGCTATTGGCACCTTTCAGCATCATTACCACAGCGCCGGCTACTTCGCCTTCGTCGTTATAACATAAGGCTCCGTAACGGGTAGCATAACCCACCGAAACTTCAGCCACGTCTCGGATAAACAAAGGTCGGTTGCCGGCTTCGTGGTGGAGAGCAATATTCTCAATATCTTCCTGGCTTCCCAGCAACCCCTCGCTGCGGATATAAAGAACCGTTGGCCCTTTTTCAATATAAGCACCTCCCGTATTTTGATTATTGGCTTCAAGGGCAGAAAACACATCGTTAATAGTAATATTATAGGCATTCAGGCGGTTGGGATTAATTGCTACAACGTATTGTTTAAGTTTTCCGCCAAAACTGCTCACTTCTGCCACGCCTTTAACCCCTAACAGTTGTCTTCTTACGATCCAGTCCTGGATGGTTCTTAAACTCATTTCGTTGTAGCGGTGCTCGTAGCCGGGTTTCGCCTTTACAACATATTGGTATATTTCGCCTAACCCGGTACTAATGGGGCCTAATTCGGGAGTTCCAATGCCTTGTGGTATCTGACTTTGAACTAACGGCAATCTTTCTGATACCTGTTGTCTTGCCCAATACACGTTCACATTGTCGTTAAAAACAATCGTAACCAACGAGAGTCCAAATCTGGAAAAACTACGAATTTCTTTGATGCCCTCGATATTACTATTCGCCATTTCTATCGGAAATGTTACTAATCTTTCAATGTCTAAGGCACCCAATGCTGGGGCTACTGTAATCACCTGCACCTGATTGTCGGTAATATCGGGTACGGCATCAATGGGTAATTGGGTTGTTTGATAGCTTCCATAACCAATCAACCCGATTACAAATAACCCGATAATAAGTTTGTTTTTGATTGAAAACTCAATAATTTTTGTAAGCATTCGACATTTCTGTTTTGATAAAGAAAGGAATTAAAGAAAAATCAATGTGGCTACATTGTCAACAATTCAGCTCAAACAGAAGGAACTCTTGGGAGGTTGCCAGATAGTGGCTTTGTAATTGGATTGATAAAATTGCGCGTTTAAAAATATCGTCTTTTTTTCGAAGGCTATTGCAACAGGTTTCTCATTTGAAATTTCGGGAGCCGGAATTGCAAACACCACATTCGCAGGGGAGTATGAAATCGTTTTGAAAGGTAATTGATGATCTTCGGGATAAGGGTGATCGTGAGTTTCTCCCGGAAGGTAATGCAACTGAATGAAATTGTTAAAGGAAATAAACGGTGACTGGCTCTTATGTACCAGGTAGTGGTTGATCAATTTAGGCAGTTTGAAGAGTTCACTACCATGAAGAATGGAAGCAGAAAAAATTAATAAAAAAAATAAAGCGATTACTCTTCTCACAATAGCAAAAGTAAAACGATGGGGTTAGAAAAAAAATGACAAAAATCAGGTTTATTTCACATTTTTTTTAACGAAATGGTTTGCATCCGTTCTGAACAGAAAGGGTCTAACAGAAAATGATGCTCCTGCCGGTTGAGCCAGTTTGCCAGAAGATAGGGGAAACGAAATGAGTTAAAAAAATTTATTTCCAGGGTCCGCCCCTTACATTTGCAGCCCCAAAAGCACAAACAATGGAATTAAAATATATACAACAAATTGCAAAGGATTTATCTTTATCTGCAAAGTATGTGGAAAATGTAGAGAGGCTATATGGTGAAGGCGCTACGATTCCTTTTATCAGCCGCTACCGTAAAGAAGCGACGGGCAATATGGATGAAGTACAGGTAGCACATATTTTTGATAAACTCAAGTATTATGATGAGTTGGAAAAACGGAAAGAGACCGTTTTGAAAACCATCGAAGCAGCGGGGAAGCTAACGCCCGAATTGAAACTTCGCATCCAAAACTGTATTGCGGCTACTGAGTTGGAGGATATCTATTTGCCCTACAAACCCAAACGAAAAACCAGGGCTTCGGTGGCTATGGAAAAAGGTCTGGAGCCTCTTGCAAAATTTCTATTCGATCAAAATGCTGCAGATGTAGAGTCTGAGGCCGTAAAATATATCACTGAAAATGTGTCCGATTCCCGAGACGCATTGCAGGGGGCACGAGATATAATTGCGGAATGGATCGCGGAGAATGAGCAAGCCAGAACCCTTATTAGGGCGATGTTTGAAGAGAGTGCTGCTTTGTCTTCCCGTGTTCTTTCTACAAAAAAAGAAACCGAAGACGCTCAAAAATATCGGGACTATTTCGATTTTAAGGAACCGCTTACTCAAGCACCTTCACATCGAATATTGGCGATCCGCCGCGGAGAGAAGGAAGGATTTTTAATCATGGATATTGGCATTGACAAAGACGTTGCTGTTGGACAATTGAAGAATGAATTTTTAACATCCACAAACCCAGCCTCTCAGCAGGTAGAACTGGCAGTAGAGGATGCCCATGCAAGGTTGTTGAAGCCAGCAATTGAAACGGAGTTTAGGTTGAATAGCAAAGTTCGTGCAGATGAGGAAGCCATTAAAGTATTTGCAGAAAATTTACGACAGCTTTTATTAGCTTCGCCTTTAGGCCAAAAAAGAATTTTAGCACTGGATCCGGGGTTTCGTACTGGTTGTAAAGTTGTCTGTTTAGACGAGCGGGGTTTATTTTTAAAATATGAAACCATCTTTCCTCACGCGCCACAGAACCGATGGGAAGAAGCAGCAGCTACTCTAAAACATTTAGTACAACAATATCAAATTGAGGCAATAGGATATGGCAATGGAACAGCCAGTAAGGAAACCGATAAGTTGGTTCGTAGTATTGATTTTGGCAGGCCCATAGCGATTTTTATGGTTAATGAAAGTGGCGCCTCAATCTACTCGGCCAGCGAGGTTGCCCGGGAAGAATTTCCAGATGAAGACATTACGGTACGTGGAGCCATCAGCATCGGTCGCAGATTATTGGATCCCTTGAGCGAATTAGTAAAAATTGATGCAAAAAGTATAGGAGTAGGACAATACCAGCATGATGTAAACCAAAGCCGTTTGAAGGAAAGCCTCGATCAGGTGGTAGAAAGTTGTGTGAATTTCGTGGGTGTAGATTTGAATACAGCCAGCAAACATTTGCTCCTGTACGTTTCGGGATTGACCGCAACAACTGCAAAGAATATTGTAGAACACAGAATAAAAAACGGGCCGTTTTCGAAGAGAGAAGAATTATTAAAAGTGTCCATGCTGGGTCCAAAAGCCTATGAACAATGTGCCGGGTTTTTGCGCATACCGAATGCCGCCAACCCTTTAGACAATTCGGCGGTACACCCCGAAAGCTACGGCATTGTTGAGGACATGGCTCAAAAATCCAATTGCACTGTGAAGGAGCTTATTACAAATGGTGAAAAACGAAGAAGCATAAAAGTAAAAGATTTTATTTCCGAATCTGCAGGAGCCTATACTATTGACGATATTCTAAAAGAACTTGAAAAGCCTGGACGTGATCCGCGAGCAGCCGCTGAGGAATTTCAATTTGCAGATGGGCTTGCAACAATCGAAGACTTAAAGCCAGGGATGAAAGTACCCGGCATTATAACCAATATTACCAATTTTGGTGCATTTGTAGATGTGGGTGTAAAACAGGACGGTTTAGTGCATGTGTCGCATCTGGCAAATAAATTTGTTTCAGATCCGAGCCAGGTGGTCCAGTTAAACCAAAAAGTATGGGTTACTGTTTTGGAAGTGGACATAGCACGTAAAAGAATTTCCCTGAGCATGAAAGAACCTAAAGAACAGCAACAGGCAGTGGCTCATGATAATGGGAAACGACAGAAAAATGGTACCTTTTCTGCCTCATCAAAACAGGGATCTAAGAACAACAGTTTTCAAAATAGCCTGGATGCACTAAGAAAGAAGTTCGAAAATTAAGGCCTTGCAAACCAAAAGCCCTACATTAAAAATCGCACTGGAAGATTTCCTGATTCAATAACCGCCAGGAAAACTAATCTGCCTTTTTCATTCTTCTTTGAAACATGCTAATACCAACGGTCAGGCGGTGGATGCTTCCATTATACCCTATCGGTGTTTGCGAATATATGGGTTGCGTAAAGCCATACCCTATTCGTAGGTTCACACTTTCGCGGGTGGGTGCAGCCCAGTAATAGACATTTGTTTTTTTATTTTTCGATAATTTTATATCGGTAAAAACACCCGCAGTTGGGGCAAAAACTGTTTTCACCCCCGCTTTCTTTAATTCGGGATATTTTTGAGTATCATCATTTGGAGAGATTCCCCAAACCCCTGCACCTATAAAAGGAACAAAGAGAAATTTATTGTTTTTACTCACATTGTATCCCGTAAGTAATTCAATACAGCCTTCGGTTGCTTTGGAGCCACTGTTCCAGGTGGCAAACGGGTAGGTGAGGGTTTCTTTGGTTTTAGTGAATCCAACCAGCATATTCATAGAGAAAAACCAGTTTCGGTACATATAATCCAACGATAGTCCAAACAGTATCGGATTCTTATAATGTTGACCCAATAAGCCTCCAAATACTTTTGCGCCACTGTTAAAGGAGTACCCGATCCCATTTCCTGTTTCTTCAAATTTGTTTCGAATATACTTTTTAATGAAGGGAGCAAACCGGCTGCCGGGGTAGTTGGTTAAAAAATGATCCGACAAATTATTAAATTCGATTTGAGTGGAGTTGTACGAGGAACCCTTTTGAAGTAAAAAATGCAATAATAACCGTAAAAATTCATTTTCTTCCTTGCTAACAGAAGCGTGGTCAATCTGATTTAGTAAAGAAGAAGAGTCGAATTGGCTTTTCTCGAGCAATTTAATTCCAAGATAATCTTCTTTCGGTGGAATACGCTTTTGATCGCCTACCATTTGTTTGGTTGTAAGCAGTTCGGTTGTTGTAAAGATGTAATCATATTCCTTGGTCCAATAGCTTAAAAGCCAAAACTCTGCGGGATACAATGCGATATAATTTTCATCGTCTAAGCCAGAAAGGTAGTCCTTCACCACTTTCACTCGTCCAAAGTCTTTTACAATAAATTTGTCTAACAACAAAGATCTTGCATCTGAAATATTTTTCGAACGAGATTCTTTTGAAAGGTTTTCGAAACCAAGGCTGTCTGTCTGGCTATAGGATAATAGGCTGAACCCAAAAAATAGTGCTACGAATAGGATCTTGCGCATGTTTTATATTTTGAACCAAAGATGCAAATATACACAAACTCCACAACTCGGCTCCTTTGTTATGTCATGAGGGTGCATTCTAAATCGTCGCGAGCGTCATCTTGCCGCAGGGCGAGATCTCCTGAATATTGGGGTAGATTCCTCACTTCGTTCGGAATGCCATAAATAGGATATTCGTTTTGTGCGACAATATGGAATGCACCCAATCATGAAGTGGGGATCAATCGAAGGTAGGCACCTCTTTGTTAAAGGCGGGGTTAGGCAGGATGTAAAAGTTTATGGACAAATATGTATATTAGAATAATATCAATATACCACATGTCTTTTATTCCCAATTTTATAAGGAATCCAGACTCAATTTCAGGTCGTTAATAAGGTAGTCTGCATCTTCCAGACCCATATACAAGCGTATGTGCCGGTGCAACTCACTCTCCGGGTTGTACCGGTCTTTTTTTATAGCTGCGCATCGAGGTAAAATCAACGATTCGTGCCCACCCCAACTCACTGCTATCATAAAAGTTTTTAAATTTTCGCAGAACTTTACAATGGTGTCTCTTTCCTTATCTTTTAAAATGATCGTGATCAGCCCCAAAGCATTCTTCATTTGTGCTTTCGCCAGGCTGTATTGAGGAAAGGAGGGATGAAAAGGAAATAGAACTTTTTCAATCGCTGGGTGTTGAAGTAAAAAGTCAAGTACCTGTTGTGTGGTGTTACTGATTCTTTCCAATCGCATAGGAAGTGTGCGAAGGCCTCGCAACAGCAACCAGGCATTAAAAGGAGTAATGCCATTGCCAAGGGTCAGGTATTCACTTTCAAAAATTTTTCGCATCATTTGGGTACTACCGCAGAGTACTCCGCCTAAGGTATCGCTATGGCCGCTAATGTATTTTGTTGCTGTTTGCATAGCTATGTCAATACCGGCTTCTATTGCATTTTGATAAATCGGTGTGCAATAGGTATTGTCAATTACGGTTACAATATTTTTTTGTTTTGCAAATCCGGCAATTTCACTCAGGGGCTGAATCTGGTAGGTCCAACTGTTGGGAGATTCTAAATAAAATAATACTGTATTTTCTTGGGTTGCGGAGAGCCATTGTGAAAGGCTGCCTCCTTCCACATAGGTGCAACTTACGTTAAATTTCGAAAGTAGTATGTCTAATAGCTTCTTGGTCCAGGCGTAGGGGTTGGCTACGCAAACCACATGGTCGCCAGCTTTCACGTTAGCCATAATGGCAGCGGCGGTAGCAGCAGCACCATTATTGAAAACCAAACAGTCCTCCGCGCCGTCCAACGCAGCCAGTTTCTTTCGTAAAATATCTATGGTGGGGTTGTTGCCTCTGCTATACAAATAACCATTTACGGGATCGAACTCATCTGAAAAAGATTTTGAAAGGTCTTCAATCGAGTCCATTTTAAAATTGCTGGCCTGCATGATAGGAGGGCTAACCGCATTAAAGTATTGCTCTCTGTTTTCACCTAACTCGTTAATGATATGTGATAGATCCATAACAAATATTTTTTTACTGAAAGTAGATTATGCTTTTTGGTATTTGTTTCGATAGAAAATAAAATAAATAGCTACAAATACAGCTAAAACTATAACCCCGGTTAATGCGGCATTATTGTTGTTTTTATAGTCTAAAGCAATGGCTGTTCCAACAAATAGATAATTGAGAATAAAAATTATTGGTAAGATCGGATAGTATTTCATGCTATAAATTTGCGACTGATTCAAATGGGCAGTTTTTTTACGAATATAAAAGAGGCTACCCGCCGAAAGCGCCATTCCAAAACAGTCTAAAAACATGGTAAAACTGAGAATGGTATCAAATTCTTCTGCCCAGAAAACAATGAATACGGCAACCGCTGCAAAAATGGTCAAAGAAATATATAAAGCATCCCTGCTGTTCCTTTTTGTAAAGGAATGAGGCAGCACTCGGTCTCTACCCATTGCATACATCACCCGGGGGTTGCTCATCAGAGAAGCATTAATATAGGCCAATACCCCTAAAAACAATAACACAGAAAGCACCATTTCGGCATTGGGTCCAAATATTTTTGATGCCATGATAGCGGCAATATTCCGACTGGTTTTTAATTGTTCAAATCCGATAACTTTTACATAAGCAAAATTGACTAAAAGATACAGGCTCAGGATGATTGCGATACCCAAAAAAATACTACGAGGTAAAACACGATTCGGATTCTTTATTTCTTCACCAAAATTTATCGTTTGCTGGTAACCGCCATAAGTAAAGCTCACGGCCATCAACCCAATTCCATAGGCTTTTATGTATTCGCGCAATGGGAGTGAAGCGTTTGAGCTGGTAATGCTGGTGACCGCTTCGGGGGCTCCGGTTGTAAAAAAAAGAGGAAGAATCAATAAGGCAATCAACCCGATTTTTATAACCATCAATACATTTTGAGTTTTTGAACTCATTTTTAACCCCATCATATTCACAACATAGAATAGAACAATAGCAACAATGGCCACTATTACCTGCAATGTTTTTATGTAGGATGCATTGGCAGCCACAGCCATATAGGCTGAGTCTTTTGAAGCGGGTTGCAATACGCTTACAATATACTCGCTTCCTACCAGCGCTACTGCAGCCGTAGAGGCCGCATTGCTGACCAAAATGATACAGTTGATGGCAAAGCCAATTGATGGGTGGTAGGCATAAGCAAAAACTTTATAATAGCCACCGGTAACCGGTAGCCTGGATCCAATTTCAGCATAAGTAAGCGCCCCACACAAAGCAACAACGCCTCCCGTAATCCAACAAAGATAAAATACCAACGCGTTGGGTGTGGCTGCCGCCACGTTGACCGGTGTGCGAAAAATGCCCATGCCGATAACAAAACTTACTACGATCATAGTAAGATCAAAAAGCCCAAGTTGTTTTCTGTTTTGCATATATTACTTTGTGTAAATATTTGTTGATTTGTACTGATTTTTTGGTCGTTCTTCTTTATTTTATTTCGGCTACAATGGCGTTGGGATTCTCTATCAAATGCCTTTCCTCGGTGTTCAGGTCTAAGGATGTGGCTATGCGTTCTTTGGAAGGTATCCAGACAAAAAAAATAGCGATAATCAGACCGGCTATTCCAATATAGATATAATTACCGGTTAGCAAAAAAGCAATAACAGCAAATAATCCCGGCGCTTCTATCAATGCGGTTCTTACAATAAATGCACTCCGGTATGCCGTAAGTTTTTGTTTCAGATCTGGAAGGGCTTTGAGTTGGATCAGGCGGTTTCTGTAGACAAACTGTGCCGTGATGAGCCCGATTAATGCCAGTAAGGGCGCTAAAATCATGAAAATATCGTTCAGTTTTTGCTCGTTGTTACCTAAGGAGCCGCCGGCGACTAAAAATACACTGATCATGATGAAAACAAATAACCCCACCATCAAGGCAATGTGCAGAATGTATAAGGAGCGAAAATATTCGTTAGAAGTTTGTTGTATCGGCATTAGAAATTGTTTTGCCTTCAAATTTAAAGTACTTTCGCCCTAAACGTCCGCTTTATTTTTTTTTGTTTGAAAAAAATATTGTAACCAGAGATCGTAAAAGGGTGTTTTCGGGACTAAATTTCCTGGAGTTACAAAAAATTGATCGTTCCATAGAAACCAGGCAAGGAGCGAGCGACAAATTTATTAAACAGTTTTATATTGTCAACCATACGGTCTAAACCATAAAAAATGAAAGTAGCTTTTTTTAGTACAAAGAAATATGATGAATTATCGTTTGCAGCCGCAAACCGGGGCAGGCACCAGCTCGAATTTTTTGAAGAACAATTAAATTCGCGCAACGCCATTCTGGCAAAAGGGTTTGACGCAGTTTGCGTTTTTGTTAATGACAAGGTGAACTCTACGGCAATTGCTGCATTAGATGAGTTAGGTATTCGGGCGATCGCCTTTCGTTGTGCCGGATATAATAACCTGAACCTGGAAGCCGTAAAAAAAACAGCGATAAAAGTGGTACGGGTACCAGCTTATTCACCAGAAGCGGTAGCAGAACATGCAGTAGCACTTATTCTTACACTCAATAGAAAAATACATAAAGCCTATAACCGCGTGCGGGAGAATAATTTTTCGATCGAAAACCTTACGGGTTTTACTATGTTTGGAAAAACGATAGGCGTGGTGGGTACGGGTCTTATTGGGAAAGCTTTTTGCAAAATCATGCTGGGATTTGGCTGTAAGGTGATTGCTTATGATATTGTTGAACAGGAAGATTTAAAAACGCAGGGCGTTGCCTACTTTTCGATGGAAGAAGTGTTGAAACAAAGTGATATTGTTTCCCTTCATTGTCCTTTATTACCTGCTACCCAGTATCTGATCAATAAAACTACGCTTGGCATGATGAAACAAAACGCAATGCTCATCAATACCAGTAGGGGCGGCTTATTAAATACCCAGGATGTAATTGATTCTTTAAAAGCGCGCCATCTCGGTTACTTGGGAATTGATGTGTATGAACAGGAAGCAGGAATTTTTTTCAGAGATCTTTCTGAGAGTTTTATAGAGGATGATACCATTTCAAGATTACTTACCTTCCCGAATGTTATTGTTACGGGTCATCAGGGCTTTTTTACCAGAGAAGCATTGGATCAGATAGCCGAAACAACCCTCAGCAGCCTCGCTGATATTGAAGCAGAACGATCTATACATGAGCACGTGGTTATTGCAGATTAAAGTTTTTCTAGGGATATCAGAATATACTTTACAACTTTTTCGAGTGCGTGTGACGTGCAGGTGAGCAGGTGTGGGTACTCAATTTCGTTGCGTTGCAAAACCATTTTAAAGACCCCATAGTTTTCAGTTTCTATCTCTACGGTTTTCATAGAGGCGGTGGTTTCCTTTTTTAAAAACTTAATTGGGAAATGGATATTGTAGTTCAATAAATGTTGACGAAGGTTCCACTCAACAGTTTGTTCAAAAAAGGAAAGGCGGCACAATCCGCGGTAATTGGTTGGGTGTATTTTTCCCAATGCTGTTCGTTGTACGATCGTATGCACATCTTCCACACCCACCCTTCCATAATAAACACCAAAGGGCATCAATACTGCGTTGGCTGCAAAACGATCTCCGCCGATATGGGTACATTCCCAGATTTTATAATTGAACGGCACCCTTAAATTTTCAAAAAATCTAAAAACAGGAAACCCAAATTTAGCACAACACTTATCTTTTTTCCCGTTTGTGCACACCAAAAAGAAAGGAGTCTGTTCCCAAACGGTATGCGTGTTGTTCAAATAACTTTCCACATCAATCGTATGAACTTCCTCGAGAGGTACAACAATTTCAAAGTATTTCTGGCGCACACAATCTACAAACACAATACGGCAGGTTCGGTAGTTGGTGTGTCGGTTTCGGATCAGCAATAGCTTTCCCTTATTTCTTAGTGCCAGCTGATTCAATCCCTGTAACCAGGATTTATTCATAAGGCCATCTGTAGCTTTACTGGGAAAAGGGCCAGCATGTTCTACAAGGATGTAACTTTTGTAGTTAGCGGCTGTGCCCGCCAGGGCTTCTTTGAAATAACGGGAAGCTGTGCTGCAATAAAATGCTTTTTTTGAAGAAGTTTGTTCCAATTTAAAAAATTAAAAGAATATTCTACAATCTTATTCTGGCTCTTAAAAACCAAAGCAGCTTTTTCTTGATGAACCAAAAATGATGTTTCGGGTGAACCTCAATTTAAAATTCCTATTGTTTGGAAAGGCAATACATAATAAACGGTACCGGCACCATAACAAGGGGGGCAGCACAACCAATTTGCTAACATGGCTGGCTATAAGTTTTCAATATGTAGAACCCCTTCTTTAATTAATTTACTTAAGATAGTCTGTTTCCCTTCTGAGGTATCCCCATCGGGTAAGTCAGCCGGAGTAAATTTTTTTTGGGTTATGATCGAATCAACTAATGGTTTCCATTCAAAAGGAATGGTTATAACCTTGTCAAATAATTTAAGTTGTGCCCCACCATCACTTTCCGTTACATGTATTACAACACCTTCGTTAATAGAAAGTTGAGTGGTTGGTGTAATTTTTTTTACATCTAAAATACTTTGGAAATAGCGATTCACTGACTGTGGCTGAACTTGATTGTAATTGTTGTTCAGTCTTGTAATTCCTTTGTTAAAGTCCAGTTCGGTAATAGTTTTTTGCAATAGTTTTGCTTTCTCGCCGATCAATTCTTTTAGATTTTCATTCCAAAAAGGAACGGCTTCCCGAAAATCCCGGATCTCTTCCAACTGCGGGAACACTTCACTAAACAATCGCGCCCAGGTGTACGACAAAACTCCAATGGTGATATGAGCCGATATGCCGTCATCGGCCATCGCATCATGAACATAGCCACGGGGAACGTATAAAAAATCGCCAGGGGTAAGTTGTATGTTTTGCAAGGGCTCTTTGCTATATCCTTTACTAACAAATTTTTGATTTTTGGTAGGCAATTCTTTTTCAAAGCCATACAGCTTCCAACTTTTGGTACCTGCTATCTGCAATACAAACACATCGTGGGTATCCCAATGCGGATTAAATCCTACCGATCTGTTGGGAGTAATATACAAATTGGCCTGCACCGGCGAGTTAAAATGCTGCGACAAGGCAAGACAGCATTTGGACAGGTTATCAAAATAACGTTGGCCGGCTTGAATAACCAGAGTGCTCCCCGCATTAAACAGTGCAAAAGCTTTATCGGTATTAATGATGCCGTCTTTCTTATGGTGTCCGATGGGTACCCCTTTTCGAACATATTCTGAATTAGGTATTTCCTTGCCTTCTTTAACAATCCTCAGGGAGGGGTAAAAAATATCCTGTCTGTCTAAGAAATCAGATATTTCTTCACTTGTAAGAATTTGGTTGTAATAACTCGTGTCGTTTCGTTTTACATGCAGTACGTCCTTTTCATGATAGGTATTAAAAAAATCATGAATTGTTGTGGGGGCTATTATTTTGCTAAAAAAATCATTCATATAATGGATTAATTGATGACAGGTTTAAGAATATGTGCGACTACACTGTCGGGTCTTTTCTTGCCAGGGATATTGGGTTGTAAAAAAGCCACAGGTAACCATGCTACCCGCGGCTTTTGATTCGTTAAGAACAAGATCAGGCTTTATCACTGCCATCACTATCGCCATCGCTTCCATCTCCGTCGGAGTCAGAGCCATCTCCATCGCCATCGTTTCCGTCAGTGCCATCGCCATCGCTTCCGTCTCCATCGGAGTCAGAACCATCGCCGTCAGAGTCAGAACCGTCTCCATCGGAGTCAGAACCATCTCCATCACCATCCTTTCCATCCGTACCGTCTCCATCCGAGTCGGAGCCATCACTATCGGCATCGTTTCTACTAACTTCTAATTCTTCTTCGTTGAGTTCGAACTCTTTTACTTCCATTTTTTTGTTTTATTTGATTGATGAATGAGTTATAACTTTTTCAAGATAGCAACTTTTTTCAAAATAATTGCAACTTCAACATTATTTTTTTAGTAAGAGGAAGGATCTCGTTATCAGCAGCAGGCGGCTGGCGATTGCCTCCATACCCTTGCTACTATTTTTAACAAAGGGGTTGAACCCTTTTCGCTATATCTGTAGGGTTTCTGCAGAATGGATTGCAGCGCTTATCTCCTGAACCAGTGTAGCGTCATTCTCAATGGCATTGCCAATTACGATCACATCGGCGCCGGCCTTACAGTTGTTGAAAGCCTTTTCGGGGGTTTTAATTCCACCGCCAACAATCAGGGGAATATCAATGTTTTTTCGTACCGCTCGAATCATATCTTCTGAAATAGTGATTTTGGCACCACTTCCCGCATCCATATAGATGAGTTTCATTCCCAACATTTCGCCGGCCATGGCAGTGCAAACTGCTATATCGTTTTTATCAGCGGGAATAGGGGAGGCATTACTAATATAGGAAATGGTTGTGGGCGCACCGCCATCTACCACTATATATCCGGTAGAAATAATTTCGAGGCCACTGTTTTTTACCTGTGCCGCAGATAGCACATGCTGCCCAATAAGTAATTCGGGGTTTCTTCCCGAAATCAGGGACAGGTACAAGAGTCCGTCGGCATAACTGCTTATTTGAGACGGGCTTCCCGGAAAAAGTAGTACCGGCAACTCTGAAGAGGATTTAATTTGCTCAATTACTTCATCTAAGTGGTTGGTTACCACAAGGCTGCCTCCCAATAAAAAATAATCTACCCCGGCGGTATTCGACAGTCTGATAAGTCGGGATAGGGAGGATTTGTTGATCTTATCGGGGTCAATGAGTACGGCAAATGATTTTTTGCCAAGGGCTTTTTTTTCCAGTAATGATTTATAAATACGCATCCTCATGGGCAAATGGGCTTATTGCAAAAATGCATAAAACTTTTGTAACTGCCATATCATTTGCAGGGCGGATGTTTTTGACGTTTTTCTTTGGCGTTGTGCGAACTCGCAATATGTTGTCTATTTTTCTATAAAACTATTGAAACACAAAGAGTTATCTTCATTATAAGTGCCAGCATATACTTTCCAAAGGGCGGAGTTTCTTAGAAAACCTTTGTGAAAAAAAATTTTATGGAATCAGGCGGGTTTCCTATCTAATTATTGTTTAACTATGCACCGATTTAATTCACGGGTATATTATAATTATGAAAAAACTACTATATTTTAGCTGGATGCTTTTGTTTATCCTCCACGGGATGAAGGGGTTTTCGCAGGACAAACTGTTCTCTATTCTTAGTGATGAGTTGCAGCGGGAGTATCGGCAATTGCAGGGCGTAAACAAAGATTTATATTATGGTAGTTATCGGGTAGATGACATAAAATACTATCGCATCTCCAGCACTTTTGGGGTGATCAGCAGTATTGACTCTTCTCGCCAACGTATTTTTACGCCTACGTTACGGATTGGTACTCACCAATTGGATAATACGCATGGAGGTTCTTTTAGAAGTTACTCGGGCTTTCTGACGCATACAGACGATGCGGACCTGCTTCGACTTGAGATTTGGAAAATGACCGATGTTGCCTATAAGAATGGAACAACGGCCTACGAACAAATATTAACTCAAAGAAAAGTGCGGGTGGCTGAAGAAGATACCGCTGCTGATTTTTCGCCTGCAAAGGTGGTGCATCATTTCGATCCGCCACTTGCAACAGTTGATTATAAACCGATCATCGGGGCATTAAGTGAAAATTTGAAAAAATATACCGGGTTATTAAAACAAAACCACGATGTACTCAACGCATCGGCTCTGGTTGAAATTAAAATAATAAGAAAATATTTTGTAGATAGTGAAGGGAGCCGAATAATTCAAAATTCTACAGAAACCTGGCAAATGGTAAGCTGCGCTGCCAAAGCAGCTGATGGCATGGAATTGCCTTTGTACAAACTCTATTTTTCACATTCCCCGGAAAGTTTGCCCAACGCTCAGCAGGTGATGCAGGATGTAAAAGAAATGAGTGCAAAATTGTCGGCGCTTAGAGTTGCGCCGGTTGCCGATCCTTTTGTTGGCCCTGCCATTCTATCCGGCAGAAGCTCGGGAGTTTTTTTTCATGAAATATTCGGGCATCGCCTGGAAGGGAAACGCATGAAAAGCGAAAATGACGGGCAAACATTTAAGAATAAAATCGGGAGCCTTGTTTTACCATCTTTTTTAACCATAACGATTGACCCCACGGTAAAAACAGTGGCCGGCAACCAGGTAAATGGGTTTTTCAAATTTGATGACGAAGGGGTAGCCGCAGAAAAAGTACTTGCTGTGCAGGATGGGATTTTGAAAAACTTTCTAATGACGCGAACCCCGATAAACGGAGTTGAAGGCTCAAACGGGCACGCCAGAACCGCACCCGGTGGAATTCCCGAAAGCAGGCAAAGCAACCTGATCGTAGAGAGTAAAGACAAGAAAACTTTAGCAAACCTCAGAAATATGCTGATTGAAACCTGCAAACGACAGGGACGGTCCTATGGATATCTGTTTCAGGATGTACAGGGAGGCTTTACCAATATCGGACGCACCTCTCCCAATGCTTTTAATGTGTTACCCACCGAGGTTTATCGTATATATGTTGATGGACGACCCGATGAATTGGTGCGTGGCGTGGATTTGATAGGAACCCCGCTTTCGATGTTTGACAGAATAAAAGCTGCCGGAACCGAGTTGGAAACTTTTAACGGCACTTGTGGAGCCGGGTCGGGATGGGTGCCCGTATCAGCCTCTTCTCCCGCTATTTTTGTAGAAGTGATAGAAACGCAGAAAAAAAGTAAATCCAACGAAAAACTTCCGGTATTGCCCCGACCCGATTTGGATACTAGTTTCCAATAATTTAAAATAATGTCTGAATTAGAAAAAAGATAACATGCGAACTTTTTTTACCGCTATCGTTCTGTTTTTAACTGAAGCCTCTTTTTCGCAGGCCTTGAAAGACAATTTTTACATACATACCTTGCAGCAGGAACTAAATCGGAACGTACAACGCTTGCAGCTCCCCGATTTGCAAAAACCGTTTTTTATTGGTTATACCCTACACGATAGGAAGGAGTTTAGTATGCGCGCCGAACGTGGACAGATGACCAACTTTGTAAAAACACCGGTAAATCGCAAAATTGTGCAAGTGAACTTGCTGGTTGGCGATTATCACCGAAACTTTAACTATCAAATTCCGGCAGGCAATTATGTAACCCTGCCCGCAGAAGATAATGCAGACGAATTAAAGCGCGTTTTGTGGATGGAAACAGACAAAGTATATAAAAGCGTAGCACAAATATATAATGGGATGCTAACCAATTTAAAAAGCATCAATGTGGATGAAAAAGATTTGGAACTGGACGACCTGGCAAAAATCACCCCAATCGTTAAAGATTTTGGAGCCGTACCCGCTCTCGAAATAGACATCCCAAAATTGGAGAACATGATGAGGTATCTTTCATCTTTATTCAACAACTACCCGGAGCTTACAAGTTCCTCTTGCCAGTTGATGATTCAAAATTCCGACGTTTATATGGTTACCAGTGAGGGAACTATTATCAGAAAACCCAAACAATTTGTTAGTTTCGATGTTTTTGCTGGCACCACCGACCGCAAAGGCGCTACCTATAGTGATAGTTATTCAATAATTACCAAAGAAGTACATGAATTGCCCAACCAAGCTGAACTTGAAAAAGAAATTCAAAAGCTCATCCGCAATGTATTCGCTCTTAAAGCGTCAAAAAAGTTTGACGATTATTATTTAGGTCCGGTTCTTTTTCAGGACGAAGCCGTTGCTCAAATAGTTAATGAGCTGATTAATAATGAACTTTACGTAAGAAGAAAAGATCTTTGGAGAGGCGGCATGCAGGGAAAAGACTATGAATCCAAAATAGGCCAGAAATTAGTTGCAGCACCGATTAGTGTGATTGCCATACCTTCCTTAAAAAAATTTAATGAAAAAAAGGCAACTGGAGCTTATGATATTGATTATGAAGGCGTAAGGCCACCAGATTCTTTGATACTAATTAAAGAGGGGATATTGAAATCTCTGATGAATGGCCGAACTCCAACTCCAAAATTTCTTAGCTCCCAAGGGTTTAATGAATCTCCTGCCGGCCTTTTTTATGGACCTGGTGTTTTAAAACTTACTTCTAATGCAACAATTGCCACAGACTCCCTGAAGCACCGTCTTTTGAAACTGGCCAAAGAAGAGGGTTTAGCCAATGCCTTTATTTTGCGAAAAAGAAGTCGTTTTGGAGGAACCTGGCTTTACAAAGTACGGGTTGACACCGGTGAAGAAGAACTGGTAAATTCTTGCGAACTGGCTAACCTGAATATTCGTAGTCTGAGGCGCTTTATCGTAGCCTCTAATCAACTGCACCTTACCAATTTATCGGACGAAAGAAGTATCCTTGCACCCAAGGGGATCATTATTAACGAAGTGGAAATAGAAAAGAAAGACGGATGGGCAAATTTAAAACCTATTGTGGTTTCAAATCCTTTATTGGACAAAAAAACAAC
>JBDHYK010000023.1:0-22902 GCA_039811305.1 Niabella sp. | reverse complement strand
ATTGACTTGGCAGAATGGCGATACACCGGTTCTATTTGCTGTTTTATAAGATGCAAAGATTTATTACCCTCTGAGCTAATAACCTCCGCAGGTTCTCCTATTGATTTTCCATTGGCATCAATTAAATCTTTGCCAGTAATTTTTTGGGGAGCGGCTTTTGCAAAGCTGGTTCGTGCAAATTCTCCCCTAAATGTTCCTTTTAGTAAAATATCCTGTAGCGTAATTTGCTTTTGACCAAGTGCCCAAACGGGCATTAAAAGAAGAAGTAAAAAATAGCGAAGCATAACAATTCGTTTTAGCCGTAAAAATAAGGATGTTAATTTTATAAAAAGGCAGTTTTATTTCACAATTCAAAGATTGGATGCGTGAAACCTGTGAATCAGCGTTTCAACTGAAAAATTCATCGAGTCTGTTTCTGTCAGACAAATGGGGTACTGTTTTGGGGGGTACATTCCAATTTGTCGCACACAACGAATATCCTGTTTATGGTCATTCCAAACGAAGTGAGGAATCTCCCCAATTTTCAGGAGATCTCGCCCTGCGGCGAGATGACGCTCGCGACAATTCGGAATGCACCTGTTTTGCGAAAGCCGAAAATTTAAGGTTCCAAAATCTTATCTTTGCACACTTTTAGGGTATTCTACAATTTATGAAGCAAATTAGGAATTTTTGTATCATCGCACATATTGACCACGGGAAAAGCACCCTGGCAGATCGTCTTTTACAATCCACACATACGGTGAGCGACCGCGATATGATGGATCAGGTATTAGATGCAATGGATCTGGAACGGGAAAAGGGCATTACCATTAAAAGCCATGCCATACAAATAGACTACTTGGATAAAAACAATACCAAATACACTCTTAATTTAATTGATACTCCCGGGCACGTGGACTTCAGCTACGAAGTGAGCCGTGCGCTGGCTGCCTGCGAAGGCGCTTTGCTATTGGTAGATGCCACGCAGGGTATTCAGGCACAAACCATCAGCAACCTGTACCTTGCCATAGAAAACAATCTGGAAATCATACCCGTTATCAATAAGATTGATATGGATGGTGCCATGGTAGAAGAGGTTACCGACCAGATCGTGGATCTGATTGGTTGCGAACCAGAAGATATACTTTTAGCCAGCGCCCGCACCGGAGTAGGAATTGAAGAGATTCTGGAAGCCATTGTTACACGAATTCCTCAGCCCAAAGGCAACGAAGACGAACCCTTGCAAGCGCTGATATTTGATAGTGTTTTTAACAGCTTTAGGGGCATTATCGTGTACTTCCGAATTATCAATGGCAAAATTAGAAAAGGCGATAAAGTAAAATTTGTTAGTACCGGGCAGGAGTACGGAGCCGATGAAATTGGAATTCTGCGCCTTAAAATGGTAGAGCAGCAAGAACTGAAAGCAGGAAATGTTGGATACCTGATCACTGGAATAAAAATAGCCAAGGAAGTAAAGGTAGGCGATACCATAACTCTGGCAAACAATAATAACCCTATGGCGATCAAAGGGTTTGAAGATGTAAAACCTATGGTTTTTGCAGGAATTTATCCAATTGATACCGATGATTTTGAGGAACTACGCGATTGTATGGATAAGCTGCAACTTAATGACGCTTCCCTAACCTTTGAGTTGGAAACATCCAAAGCACTCGGGTTTGGCTTCCGTTGCGGGTTTTTAGGGCTCCTCCACTTAGAAATTATTCAGGAACGCCTCGACAGGGAGTTCGATCAGACCGTGATCACCACCGTACCCAATGTAAGTTTCATTGCCTACTCCACAAAGGGAGAAAAAATGATTCTGAATAACCCCACCGAGTTTCCCGACCCCGTAAAAACCGATCGAATTGAAGAACCTTATATTCGGGCACAAATTATTACCAAACCCGATTATATTGGTAATATTATGACGCTTTGCATGGGCAAACGGGGCATGCTCATCAACCAGCACTATCTTACACAAACCCGGGTAGAGCTTATTTTTGAAATGCCTCTTACCGAAATTGTTTTTGACTTTTACGACAAGTTGAAATCACAAACAAGGGGCTACGCTTCGTTTGATTATCATCCGATTGACTATAAGGTTAGTGATATTGTAAAAATGGATATTTTACTGAATGGCGACCGGGTAGATGCGCTCAGCGCGCTCATCCATCGAAGCCGTGCTGAAGATTTTGGCAGAAAAATGTGCGAAAAACTGAAAGAATTGTTACCCCGTCAACAATTTCAGGTGGCTATTCAGGCTGCTATTGGCGCTAAAATCATCGCCCGTGAAACTATTTCCGCAATGCGAAAAGATGTTACTGCAAAATGTTATGGGGGCGATATCAGCCGGAAACGTAAATTGTTAGAAAAACAAAAAGAAGGAAAAAAGCGAATGAAGCAAATTGGCAACGTAGAGGTACCGCAGGAGGCTTTTTTAGCAGTACTAAAATTAGACGACTAACACTTCTTTCCTATCTTTGGACAAACCGTCCTGCCATGATTCGTCCGTACATTCTTGCAGAAACTAATTGGGAACGTATCCAAGAAGCCCATTTTGACCTGGCCATTCTACCCTGGGGCGCCACGGAAGCACATAATTACCACCTGCCCTATGCAACCGACGTGATACAAGTGGAACAAATTGCCGCAGAAGCTGCAAAAACAGCCTGGGAACAAGGTGCTCAACTTATTGTGCTGCCGGCAATACCTTTTGGTGTAAATACCGGGCAGGCAGATATAAAGCTCGATATGAACCTGAATCCCAGCACACAATTTGCCATTCTGAACGATATGATAGGCGTGCTAAAACGCAGTGGAGTGTATAAACTGTTGATTTTAAACGGCCACGGCGGCAACGACTTTAAAACGCTTTTAAGAGAACTGGGCTTGCAGCACCCGGAAATGCTCCTGAGTACCTGTAGCTGGTTTCAGGCATTGAACAAAAAAGACTATTTCGAAAATGAGGGCGACCACGCCGATGAATTGGAAACCAGCCTGATGTTATACCTCGCCCCGGAATTTGTACTTCCCCTAAACAGAGCCGGAGACGGAGCCGAAAAGAAACATAAAATAAAAGCGTTTCGAGAAGGTTGGGCCTGGTCGGAACGGCGTTGGTCGGAGGTTACCGCAGATACCGGTATCGGTAACCCCTCGCTGGCCACTGCTGAAAAGGGCGAAAGATATTTTAATGACCTTACGAAAAAACTTGCTGACTTCTTCGTTTCCCTAAGTAAGGCCGATATTGAAAGCCTTTATGAATGATGAATTATACCAGAATATATTGAAAATCATCTACAATACTATCCCATGAGTTCGAAACCTATAAAAAGAAATGAAAATATTGCTCCACTTTCCAGAGATCATTATGCGGGGTTATTATTTTGTGTGCGCCTGAAAAAAGGAGTATCTAAAAACCTTTCGATCTCCTTACTTGCCGACTATGTT
The DNA here is from genome assembly GCA_039811305.1 of Niabella sp. Lineage (GTDB taxonomy): Bacteria > Bacteroidota > Bacteroidia > Chitinophagales > Chitinophagaceae > Niabella. The sequence continues at coordinate 19,476 of JBDHYK010000023.1, read as the reverse complement.
CAATGGTTTTGGAACAATGATATGAAGGAGCACTTTGAGTCGGAAGAAACCTATCTGTTTACCAATCCCGAAGACCCGGGGGTAAAAAGAGCACTTGATGAACACAAAGACATTAAAGGCCGTATTGACGAAATCAAAACCCTGCAAACCACCGATCAGGCTTTTTTGGAATTAGCTGCAAAAGTAGATCGCCATATCCGCTATGAAGAACGGGAGCTGTTCCCCTACTTAGAAGCGATCTTGCCCGAAGCCGAATTGCTCAGAATCGGAAAAATTTTGCTCGACAAGGAAGCGGCACATTGCGATCCGGTATATTCAAATGAATTCTGGAAGTAACTGCTGCGGAGCTGCCTATTGTAGCTTTTTCTTCAAATCCAAACCAAATTCGATTGCATTGCTTTTGGCGGTTTCATAACCTGCATCGGCATGACGTATGATGCCCATTGCCGGATCGTTATGCAGCACTCGTTTCAACCGCACCGCCGCCTCATCGGTACCATCGGCAACAATCACCATGCCAGCGTGAATGGAGTATCCCATACCCACCCCTCCTCCATGATGCAATGACACCCAACTGGCTCCACCCGCAGTATTTACCAATGCATTTAATACAGGCCAATCGGCAACCGCATCCGAACCATCCCGCATGGCTTCCGTTTCTCTATTGGGCGATGCTACGGATCCGGTATCTAAGTGATCTCTTCCAATAACGATAGGGGCTTTTACTTTTCCGGTTTTTACCAACTCGTTGAAAGCCAATCCCGCTTTCTCTCGTTCTCCCTGACCTAACCAGCAGATTCTGGCGGGCAGACCCTGAAAAGCAATTCGTTCCTGCGCCATGTGTATCCAGCGTTTCAATGATTCATTTTCAGGAAATAGCGATAAGATCACTTCATCCGTCATCCTTATATCTTCAGGATCGCCACTAAGAGCCACCCATCTAAAAGGTCCTTTGCCTTCGCAAAACAAGGGTCGGATATAGGCTGGAACAAAACCCGGAAAATCAAAAGCATTCGCTACGCCTTGTGCAAGCGCCTGACCCCGCAGGTTGTTTCCATAATCAAAAGTAATGGTTCCCTGTTGCTGAAACTCCAGCATCAACCGCACATGATGTGCAATAGACTGATTCGCCAGTTCCAAGTACAGCTCGGGATTGTTCTTGCGCAGTACCAGGGCTTCTTCTTTGGATAGTTGGTGTGGGAAATAGCCAAATAAAGGGTCATGTGCCGAGGTTTGGTCGGTAAGTATATCTGGAATAATATTTCGTTCTTTCAATCTTTTCAATAAATGCACAATATTACATTCTACCCCAATCGAGTGCGCCTCGCCAGAGGCTTTTGCCTGCAGGGCTCTGTCAATTGCATCATCAATATCTGTAAAATGAAAATCCAAGTAACGGGTTTCTATTCTCTTTTTAATACGATTGTCCTCGACCTCGGCTACTAAACACGCTCCGTTGTTCATGGTAACAGCAAGGGGCTGGGCGCCACCCATACCACCCAAACCGGCAGTAACAGAAAGCGTTCCGGCCAGTGTATTCCCAAAATGCTTTTGAGAGATGGCTGCAAAGGTTTCGTAAGTTCCCTGAACAATTCCCTGAGAACCAATGTAGATCCAGGAACCTGCCGTCATCTGCCCATACATCATTAATCCCTTCCTTTCCAATTCGTCAAAATGCTGCCAATTAGCCCAATGAGGTACTAATTGGGAATTGGAAATCAATACCCTGGGAGCGTTGCGATGCGTTGGTAAAATGCCTACCGGTTTACCCGATTGCACCAGGAGCGTTTCATCGTCGTTTAAATTCTTTAACGCTTGAATAATAAGGTCTAAAGCCTCTATATTTCTGGCGGCTTTACCACGCCCTCCATAAACGATCAATTCCTCAGGTTTCTCGGCTACATCAGGATCCAGATTGTTTAATAGCATCCTAAGGGCTGCTTCCTGAATCCATCCTTTACAATTCAATCGAGTGCCTGTAGGTGTTTTATACTTTTCAAAATCAAAATGACTCATATTCTTCTTTTATTTTTTCACTCTTCTAAAAAATCCACGAGCTGGTTCTGCATTAGACAATCTCTTGAAGCGGATAGGTTTTTAAAAAACTCGTTGCTTTTATCATATCGTCGTGCAGCACCCTGTCCGCTTCATTGAAAGAGACCTGCTCTCTAAACCTTTTAAACAGGGTTTCTACTATTGGAGAACTACTCAGAGGACGACGAAATTCTAATGCCTGCGCTGCTGCAAGCAACTCAATTGCAATAATACGTTCCACATTTATCAGCACCCTGAGACATTTTACCGCAGCATTGGCACCCATGCTTACATGATCTTCCTGGCCGTTGGACGAAACAATGGAATCTACACTACAAGGTGTGCAAAGTTGTTTGTTTTCGCTTACGATACCTGCTGCAGTGTACTGCGGAATCATCAAGCCCGAGTGTAGCCCGGGGTTTTTGACTAAAAATAACGGTAGATCCCTTTGACCCGACAAAAGCTGATAGGTTCTTCGTTCCGAAATATTGCCCATCTCTGCAAGCGCCATGCACATCAGGTCGAAAGACAAGGCTAAGGGCTGTCCGTGAAAATTGCCACCGGAAAGAATCAAATCTTCCTCGGGAAAAATATTTGGATTATCGGTTACAGCATTGATTTCCTGCAACATGGTTTTTAAAAAAAAATTCGCAACATCCTTAGATGCACCATGCACTTGCGGAATGCACCTGAATGAATAAGGATCCTGAACCTCTTTTTTTACCTGAAGAGACAATTCACTTCCCCACAAAAAATCTCTCATTCGGCGGGCAGTGTTCACCTGCCCTTCGTGCGGACGAATCCGGTGGATGCTCTCATGAAAAGGCTGGATGCTGGCATCAAAGGCATCAACCGACATAGAAGCAACCAGGTCTGCATGAATAAACAGATCATCCGCTTCCAATAAACAATGCACCGCATAGGCCGTCATAAACTGGGTGCCATTAATTAAAGCAATGCCTTCCTTACTTTTCAGCGATAGGGGCTCCCATCCAAATCGTTCGAGAATTTGTTTTGATGGATACTTTTCGCCTTTGACCTTAACCTCGCCTAAACCAATAAGAGGTAAACTCAGATGCGCCAATGGTGATAAGTCGCCCGAAGCGCCTAACGAACCCTGGGTGTACACCACAGGAAAGACGCCCTGGTTATAAAAATCAATCAACCTTTGCACGGTTGCCAACTGCACACCCGAATACCCCTGAGCCAAAGACTGGATTTTTAAAAATAACATCCACCGAACAATTTCTTCGGGCACTTCATCCCCCATTCCGCAAGCATGTGATTTCAACAAATTCAACTGAAGCTCCCCGATCTGCCCGTTGCTGATGACCACGTTTTGCAAAAAGCCAAACCCGGTATTAATTCCATAAAAAAGCTCCTGGGTAGTTGCCAGCTTTTCATCCAGAAAACTTCGACAGCGTTCAATTTTATCAACTGAATTTTGCGACAATACTAACTGAGTAGCTTTTTCACCGATTTTCCTCAGTAATTCTAAATCAATTTCTTGGGACGATATGTGATGCAAGCTCATATTGAAAACTAACTGGATACCTTGCAAATTTCTTAACTATTTTTAATAAAAATAAATAGTATTTTTATGCACAATTAATAACTTTTAGTAATTAAATGAACATCAGACAACTTCGTTATTTCTTAGCCTTGTCGGAAGACTTGCATTTTAAAAGGGCTTCCGAGCGTTTGTTTATTGTACAGCCGGCATTAAGCAAACAAATTGCTGCCCTTGAGAAGGAAATGGGCGTTCACCTCTTTATCAGAAATAAAAGAAACGTCCAGCTATCTGAGGCCGGCGCCTACCTGAAACAGCATGGACGCACATTATTGGAGCAGTTTGAAAAAATTAAAAACGAAACTGTTTTAGTGGCCTTGGGTGAAAAAGGCGAAATCCGGATTGGGTATGTAGGTTCTTGCATACATACCTTCTTGCCAAAAATGCTTGCAGATCTGCATAAAACGTTTCCTCAAATTCAAACGTACCTGTCGGAAATGAACTCGGCTACACAAATTGAAGCCATTCAGAAAGGGCTGCTCGACATCGCTTTTCTGAGAAATCCACCACAAACTCTTCCCTGGCAGAATAAATTGGTTTTTCGGGAGAGTTTTTCGTTAGTGCTCCCTGTTGGGCATCCGCTTCATGCAGAGAACTTTGTGGGCGTAAGTCAATTAGCCCATGAGTGGTTTATACTGCCCACAAAAAAAGATGGCCTTTTATACCATCAATTGCAATGGAGCATCTGCGAAGACGCAGGTTTTACACCCAAAATAGCACACGAAACCGTACATGGCTACACCACCCTTAACTTAGTAGAAAATGGATTAGGGGTTTCGTTTTTACCCACTTCTTTTAAAAATGTGAGCCACGCTGCCGTAAAATTTATTGAACTGCAAACGCTGCCACAAAAAGCAGAAATAACAGCAATCTGGGATGCTGAAAATCCCAACCCAGCCCTGAGAAAATTTTTACACTTTGTGAATCCTGGGTCTTATCTACCTTCTGAAAAAAGCTAAACAAGCCGGGATGATGCGTTGAAGTTTTCAGTAACAACAAACTACAGTGATAAAACTGTCTGTTCTGTTTCGTTCCTAAACATCTTTTTCGTAGCTTTAGCGCGTTTAACTGATACCTGCCTATTTTGAAAACTAAATATTTATTTGCGAGTTTTGCGCTCACCCTGTTTGTTTCAACCGGGTTATTTCTGGCACGCTGCTCTCAACCCGAAAACAAACCCGAGATTTCAGATAATGACTTCGTAGGCGATATTTCCTGCAAGAGTTGTCATGCTAAAGAACACGCAGAATGGTCCACCTCTGACCATTTCAGAGCCATGGAACTACCCAACGATTCCACCGTGCTGGGCAATTTTAATAACGCAAGTTTTACAGCCGATGGGGTTACCAGCCGGTTCTTTAAAAAAGATGGAAAGTTTTTCATCAATACACAGGGAGAGGATGGTAAAAACCACGATTATGAGATTAAATACACTTTTGGTTTCTACCCGCTGCAACAGTATTTGATTGAATTTGACCGCGGGCGAATGCAGGTTACCCGCCAGAGTTGGGATAGCCGCACGAAAAAATGGTTTCACCAATATGCGGGCGATAAAATACCCGCCGGAGATTGGCTGCATTGGACAGGCAACGCTCAAAATTGGAACACGATGTGTGGCGAATGTCATACCACCAACTATAAAAAGAATTATGACATGGGCACCGACAGTTATCATACCACCTACAGTTTGCTTTCGGTAAGTTGTGAAAGTTGCCACGGGCCAGCCAAAAAGCACATTCAATACATCAATAGCAAGGAGTATAAAAACGGTAAAAAACAAATTGGCTCCTTTTTGTTGATGGCAAAAAACAGTTCACAAAAAGCAGAGATCGTTTCTTGTTTTCCCTGCCATGCCCGAAAAGGCAATATCAGTTCACATTTTTTAGGAACCGGTGAAATTTTGGACGATTACATACCCGAGATTCCCTCTACAGACTTCTACTACGCCGATGGTCAGGTAGATGATGAAGACTACACCTATGCGTCTTTTTTACAAAGTGAGATGTATAAAAGAGGAGTTAAATGCAGTAATTGCCACAATCCGCACTCGGGCAAACTGCTCATAGCCGGCAATGGTGTGTGTAACCAGTGCCACTATACCAAAAACTACGACAGTCCCGAACACAGTTTTCATGCAAAGGGGACAGATGCCGGAATGTGTAAAAACTGCCACATGCCCTCGAAATATTACATGGGCAACGATTTGAGGCACGACCATATTTTCAAGGTGCCTCGCCCCGATCTTTCGGTAAAATATGAAACTCCCAACGCTTGTAATGCCTGCCACAAAAATAAAACGGCACAATGGGCCAGCGATGCCATCGTAAAATGGTATGGCCCCGACCGAAAATACCACTACGCCGAAGATCTGATCCCGGGCAGTAAGATGGATTTGGCTGCTCAAAACCATCTCATAAAACTTTTAAAAGACACCGCTACACCCCCAATCATTCAGGCAACTGCGGTGCATTACCTGTCGGGGATACAAGATAATAATAGTGTTGAAACCTTGCTACAACAATTAAACAACCCAGACGCCCAGGTACGCTACCGGGCGGTTACCGGGTTGGTAAATTTTTCAAGTTCACAATGGCTAAGTTCTGTTGCCCCTCTGTTACAAGACAAGGTAAGAGCCGTGAGAATTGCCGTAGCGAACTTGTTAGTATCGACGCAGCAGGTACCCGACCTTGCAGAATTAGGCACTTCTTATACACAAGCTGCTGGCGAGCTGAATGATTACATTCTTTATCAAACTGATTTTGCCGCAGGAGATATTATGGCTGCCGACTATTTTTTTAAGCTTAAAAATTACGATCAGGCAGAGAAATTCTATTTGAGGGGACTGAAGAAGGATAATGCCATGAACTACGCCCGCCTGAACCTTTCCACACTCTACAACATTACCGGGAAAAATGATAAAGCCTTACAAATATTGCAGGATGCATTAAAAACCGATCCTAAAAACGATCGTATTTATTTCAATCTGGCTTTATTATACAATGAATTGAATGATTTGCCCCATGTAGAAAAGAACCTGCGCCAGGCAATCGCACTAAAAACCACTAACCCCCGCGTATATTACAACTATGGGGTATTGCTTCAACAAAAACAACAAATCAAAGAAGCCGAAAAACAGTACCTGAAAGCATTAGAATTGACCCCAGACGACCTGGATGTCAATTATGCCCTATGTGTTTTATATCTTCAACAAAGCCATACAGAAAAGGCAATGCTCTATGCCCGGGTTTTGAAAAAATATTATGCTAACAATGCAAAAGTAGCTCCCTTGCTGCAACAACTGGGGCTTTAGACGAACAAAACCCATAGCAAGTGAAAGCCCAACCCCTGCTGGAACGAGCCACTAATTTTACAAATACAGGCAGGTTCCTTTATAAATTATTGTGCAAGGCTCTGTGTTTCTTTTTTCTCAGGAGCAGGTACTTTAATTCAGTTAAACCGCACCCTGCTGCAACATCGCATTAGCAACTTTTATAAAACCACCAATATTGGCGCCTTTTACATAATTGATATACCCCCCTCGTTGCTTGCCATGTTTCACGCAAGTGTCGTGTATTTTGTGCATGATGTGCTTCAATTCGCTATCCACTTTTTCTTTTTTCCAACTCATACCAATGCTGTTTTGCGACATTTCCAAGCCAGACACAGCTACTCCGCCGGCATTAGAAGCTTTTCCCGGTGCATATAAAACTTTATTCTCTATAAACTGATTCACAGCACCTAATTTGCTGGGCATGTTTGCACCTTCGGCCACAGCAATGCACCCATTGGCAATAAGTGCTTTTGCGTCGGCTTCGTCCACTTCGTTTTGGGTGGCACAGGGCATTGCAATATCGCAGGGTACATGCCAGGGTCGTTTACGATCGTGGTACTCGCAATTGAATTTTTCGGCATATTCGGATACGCGTCCTCGTTTTACATTCTTCAGTTGCATCAGCCAATCCAATTTTTCAGCATTAATACCCTCTTTATCATAAATAAAGCCATTAGAATCGCTAAGGGTAACTACTTTACCACCCATTTCTGTAACTCTTTTACAGGCAAATTGTGCCACATTTCCCGATCCGGAGATGGTTACCGTTTTGCCTTTTATTTCTTTTTGTTTTGTTGCCAACATATTTTCAAGAAAATAGGTAGCGCCGTAACCGGTAGCTTCGGGTCGTATATAGCTGCCGCCCCAGTTGATATCTTTACCTGTTAGCACTCCAGTAAAATTGTTGCTAATGCGTTTGTACTGACCAAATAAATAACCGATCTCGCGCCCTCCTACCCCAATATCCCCGGCAGGAATATCAATATCGGATCCAATATGCCTGTACAATTCCGTCATAAACGACTGACAAAAACGCATGATTTCAAATTCCGATTTTCCTTTGGGATCAAAATCGGAGCCTCCTTTGCCCCCGCCTAAAGGCAGTGTGGTTAGGCTGTTTTTAAAAGTTTGCTCAAAGGCTAAAAATTTTAATACGCTTAGGTTCACCGTAGGGTGAAACCGTAAACCACCTTTGTAAGGCCCAATTGCTGAACTCATTTGCACCCGATACCCCCGGTTCATCATCACCTGGTTTTTATCGCTCAACCAGGGAACTCTGAACATCACGACACGTTCGGGTTCTGCTATTCGCTCCAGTAAGCCTGCATACACTGGGTTTTCATCAATAAAGTCATCTAAAGACTCCACAACCTCCTGTACTGCTTGCAGAAATTCGGGTTCATAAGGATTTTTATGTCTGATATTTGAAAGAAATTGAAGTTTAGTTTTGCCTGCCTTTTTGGATTTTGCCATCTAAATAAAATTTTGTGAATAAAAATCAAGTGGCAAAGATAGCTATTCTTTAGATTCTTTCCAAATTAATTCTAAAAAAACGAATAATAAATAAGATTTTTACTAATACAACTGTATTTTAATTGAATATTTTCTAATAGATTAGCTGATATATAGTAAATAATCTATTTGCAAAGCAGCTCTGTTCGCTAAAAATTTTGCAAATTATTCTTTTAACTTTAAAACTTTGCAGGGAAACGTTTTTCTTTTTAGCTTTACAAACTTTGTTACCTGATACAGTGGCAAAACTTTGATGTGATGTATTCCCTATTCCGTGCTGATTCGGCAACAGGCCAGTTCCGACCGGCCAATACTGTTTGGGTAGCGCCACCGCTCAAGTCCTTTTCCACTCAACAAAAAAACAACGAATGAAGCATTGGCTATTAGTATTTTTTCTTACATTCCTTACCTGTTCTGGCTTTTCGCAGCCTACCCAACGTGCGGACACATCATTAATCACTGCCGAAAGCTTAGGTTCAAAAATTTGGGCGCTGGCTCCCCATTCTGTCATTAACCTTCGTCGTAACCCGGGCTATCCCAACGAATTAACCACTCAGGTGTTATTAGGCACCCCCTTAAAAATAATAGCCAAAAAGGGTAATTGGTACCAGGTGCAAACCCCAGAAGGCTATGAAGGTTGGACTTCTGCTCCATTAACAAGAGTGGATGCTACTGAGCTTCATTTACTGAATAAAAAACCACGAATTATTGTAACCGATAATAGTTCGCTTGTTTTTGTTAGCCCCGATCCCTCTTCTGAACTTGTGGCGGAAACAGTGATGGGAAATCTGTTGTGGTTAGAAAGCAGTAAGCAAAAAAAGGGGTTTTATCGGGTATCCTTCCCTGATGGCAGGAACGGATATATATTAGCAAAAACGGTAAAGACCTGGGATGCGTGGAAAAAATCCATTCAGCTCACAGGAACCAGCATAGAAAAAGTTGCGAAACGATTTATGGGAGCACCTTATTTTTGGGGTGGCACCTCCTCACGCGGGCTGGATTGCAGCGGGCTTACCAAAACCACCTATCTGATGCATGGTATCATTCTACCTCGTGATGCCCGTCAGCAATACCTCACCGGCACCCTGGTAGATTCTTCAAACCGGTTTGATAAACTGCAAAAAGGAGATTTACTGTTTTTTGGTTCAAAATACCCGAATGACACCAGTCGTTATAATATTGTACACACAGCAATTTATCTTGAAAATCAACAATTCATTCAAGCGGGCGATGGTTCAATCTATATCAGCAGCCTCAACCCTGCCGATAAGAACTTTGACGCGCATAATTTGCGACGCTATGTAACAGCAAAAAGGATTTTAAACCTTCCCAATAACGGAACCTGGAGTATTTTTAATCATCCCTGGTATCAATAATATTTATTTAAAATGAATACAAAACGGCGAAATTTTATAAAATCCGTAACAGCTCTTGGAGGTGCTTCCTTGTTTCACTTCGAAGGATCTGCACTCAATTTCTTTAGTAAGCCACGCAACTCTGGAAAACTGAAATTGCAGTGGACACCCTACAACCTGCAGATGAAACACGTTTTCACAATTGCCAACAGCTCGCGAAAAACCACTCCCGTAGTGTTGGTTGCCCTTAGCTATGATGGCGTTACCGGTTACGGCGAAGCCTCTCTACCCCCATACCTTGGCGAAACACAGGCATCTGTGATAGAATTTTTAAAAAAAGTGGATCTTTCGGCTTTTCAAAACCCTTTTCATATTGAGGAAATACTGCAATACACAGATAAAATCACTGAAAACAATACCGCCGCCAAGGCGGCTGTGGATATAGCCCTACACGACCTTACCGGAAAACTAATGGGCCAACCCTGGTACAAAATGTTGGGTCTGAACCTTGCCAAAGCCCCCAGTACTACCTACACAATTGGTATTGATACAGATGACATGATCCGTACCAAAGTAAAAGAGGTGGAAGGGCAATTCAATATTCTAAAAGTAAAATTAGGCACCCAAGACGACAAGCGCATCATTAAAGCCATTCGAACTGCCACCACGCTACCCGTTGCGATTGATGCAAACCAGGGCTGGCAAGACAAACACGAAGCCTTAGACCTGATTTTCTGGCTGAAAGAACAAGGCGTAGTGATGATTGAACAACCTATGAATAAATATAACTTAGACGACAACGCCTGGATTACGGAACGAAGCCCTTTACCCGTTTTTGGCGACGAGTCGGTGCAACGCCTGCGTGATGTACAAAAGTTGAAAGGAGTGTTTTCAGGCATCAATATTAAGTTGATGAAATGCACGGGCCTTCACGAAGCCTGGCAGATGCGCAACCTGGCCAAATCGCTTCAGATGAAAACCATGGTGGGCTGCATGACAGAAACCTCCTGCGCCATCGCAGCTGCAGCACAGATTGTTGCCGGGGTAGATTTTGCCGATCTTGACGGCAATCTGCTGATTGCGAACGATGCCTTTGAAGGTGCCGTATTTAAAGATGGTAAAACACTCCCAGGTGAGCGACCCGGCATAGGAGTAACCCCTAAAGTAAAACTTAACTTTAGCTGAGGCTACTCGAAATAATTATTGAAAGTGAGCAAATAGTTCTCCAATTTTTCCAACTCGCTATTGCCAGCAGACGGTTTACTAATCTCTTCTAAATTTTCTTTTACAGGTAGCAGAAAATGATGCAATTGCTCGTGTGCTTCGCCCGTCATGGTACATTTGTCGAAAATTGTTTGAAACTCTTTTTTAAGCGGTTCGTGTAATTGATCGGGTGTAGCTTTTGCTATGAGGCCGTTTCTAACAATCATACTCATTTTCCGAATTCCGTCAATCGTTTCCGGATTGGCTTTCCATTTTTTACCGTGATCTAACTGTACAGCCGTCTCTGCATCGTGGGAATGACTTTCAGCGGCTGATACTGCATGTTCGTGCCCCGAATCGTGTTTGTGATCTGCATCGTGCGAATGCCCCTGGTTGTTGCAGGCAAATAATGATATAGTTATTACCAGAAATAAATTTGACACTTTTTTCATCCTTATTTATGTTTTATTATTGTGTAATATACGAGAATTGTAAATAGTACAGACAGGGAAATACGAAATATCATGGCAAAAACTGTTTTGATCTCATATGCATTCCCTCGAATGATATGCATACCCAACGCGCCAAATGTCAACACCAGCAATACCACCGCCACCAATAAAAGCATAAAAGACCTTTTGTCGTTTTTCATTACCAACCAACTTGCGCCCAAGTACAAAAATCCACACACAAAATTTGCCCAAAGCACTACAGGCACATAGTTCCCCTCTGCCGCACGAATGCCAAACAAATCAAAGATAACCGAAATGGTCATAAATAAAGTCAGTAACGCAAACAATGCGATACCCGTTGCAAGGATTGTCTGTTTCTTCATTCTTTTAGTTTTTGTTGTTACAGGAGCAAACACTACGGCGCAGTTTTGAACGATTGATTCATTGCCGGTTGTAACTTTTTAAACTGAGTCTGCTTTTTTGATGCAGCGTAAGTACCCTCCTGGCCTTCACTTATCCGCCGATTTCGTGCTGTCTGAAATGTCATTTCAGACAGTTTCACCCACGTACTGCCACTTACCACAAATTCCTGAAAATAACATTTCTTTACGCGTTTCAAGGCTTTTATGAATATCTTTTCACCGCTTGTGAGCGCCTACTAATGAAGATAGTATTTTCTTCTGATTTCCACCAATTTTTTAAATTCTAACATGAAAACATGCTTTTCAATGTCAGAGAAAAATATCAAATTTCTCACATTTTGCTATCTTGCAGGTCATGAAATTAGACATTTTAGCTATTGGTGTTCACCCGGACGATATAGAGCTTTGCTGTGCGGGCACTTTAATCAAAGAAATTCAACGCGGTAAAAAAGCCGGCATTCTCGATTTGACGCAGGGAGAATTAGGCACACGCGGCACCATTGAAACGCGTTATAAAGAGGCCGCAGACGCAGCAAAAATCATGGGTGTGCTGGTTCGGGAAAATTTAAAAATGCGAGATGGCTTCTTTAAAAATGATGAACAACACCAATTGCAGCTCATCAAAGCAATCAGAAAATACCGACCCGAAATTATTCTGGGAAATATACTCTCCGACCGCCACCCCGATCATGGCCGCGCGGGGCACCTAATTAAAGATGCCTGTTTTCTTTCCGGTTTGGCCAAAATAAACACTGTAAACGATGAAGGACAAGCTCAGGAAAAATGGCGTCCTCGTTACTGTTTTCAATACTTACAAGATTGGCACTACGAGCCCGATGTATTGATAGACATCAGCGATACGATGGACCTTAAAATGCAGGCTGTAAAAGCGTATACAACTCAGTTTCATACCGCGCAGCAAGATCCTGAAGGCCCAACCACCTATATTTCCACTCCTGAGTTTATGGAAAGTATTATTGCACGATGTCGTTTGTTTGGCAAACGGATTGGCGTAAAATATGCTGAAGGCTTTGTAACTGAAAAGCAGATAGGATTGCACGATTTTGAGGGGCTGATCCTTCATGAAACTTAAGCATCCACTACCTATTGAAACAGCCATTTTAGATCTTCTTCGTTCAATGCTCTGATAAAATCTGCATCAGAACGAATAAGTGTTTCTGAAAGCTTCTTCTTCTTTTGCTGCAGGTGCAGAATCTTTTCTTCAATCGTATCTTTACAAATCATTTTATAGGCCATTACTTTTTTCGACTGGCCAATGCGGTGGGTGCGATCAATGGCTTGCTGTTGCACGGCTTCATTCCACCAGGGGTCAAATAGAAAGACGTAATCTGCGGCCGTTAAATTAATACCAGTATTCCCGGCTTTAAGGCTAATAAAAAACAAGCGGATTTTGTTTTCTTCTTCTTGAAACGCATTTACCATCTCCATACGGCGGGCAGCTGGTGTTTTCCCGTCAAAATGAAAAAAAGAAATTCCTTTTTGTTTGCAGGTTTCTGTTAAAATATTCAACATACCGGCAAACTGTGAAAACACAAGCACCTTATGATGAGAAAGAATCAATTCTAATTCTTCGAAAAGCATTTCAGCTTTAACTGAAGCCTTGCTGATCTGTTCTTCTTTGGGTAACAATAAAGGAGAATTGCAGATCTGTCTGAGTTTTAACAAGCCGGCCAATATTGCCAATTTCGTTTTTGAGAGCCCCTGTTCCTGAATATCTAAAAAAATATTCGTTCGGATTTGTTCTTTAATGGAATCGTATTGCTCTCTTTGGCTGTGGCTCATTTCGCACCATAAAACCGTCTCCGTTTTGTCCGGAAGATCAGCAGCCACCTGTTCTTTGGTACGTCTTAGTATAAAAGGTGCCGTAACTGCTTGTAATTTTTTTGTTTTTTCTTCGTCGTGATGATAATCAATTGGTTCAACATATTCTCGCTTAAAAAACTCACGATTACCCAACAGACCCGGCACCACCCTGTTTAACTGAGAATACAGATCAAAAGTACTATTGATAACCGGTGTACCACTTAGTACAAAACAGAATGAAGCGGCAAAACTCTGTATAGCCTGTGTGGTGAGCGCTGCGGGATTTTTAATTGTATGGCTTTCATCAATTAACAGGGTGTGCCATACCTGTTCCTGAATCCGTTCACGATCCCTGCGAGCGGTTCCATAACTTGTAATCAGCACTTGTACCTGCGCATCGCCCAAAAGCAGATCCTCACGATTGGTGCCATGATACACCCGCACAGAGAGGGTGGGCATAAATTTAACAAGTTCCTGCTGCCAGTTGTAGATAACCGATGCCGGACATATGATTAAATGACGGGATGTTGGATGCTCTTTTGCACTCCAGGCCAAAAAGCAGATTGCCTGCAAGGTTTTTCCCAATCCCATATCATCTGCAAGGCATCCCCCTACCCTAAGCTGTGCCAGTAAACGCATCCATTCGTACCCTTTCTTTTGATAGGGTCTTAGGGTAGCCTGAACTCCTTCCGGCACTGCGAACAATTCTTCTCCTGCCTGCCATTTTTCCCAAAGTTCTTTCCATGCCCCCAAATCCAGCCTCAACGATTTGAAAGCGGGTAGAATCGTATCTTCTTCATCAGCAAGTAGCAACCCAGTAGAAAGGGTAAGTTCCTTGCCCGAGACTTTACCATGCTTGATCCAGAGAGCATGTCTGTTCAGCCATTCGTCGGGTAACACTCCCAGGCTACCGTCTTTAAGCACGAGGGTGCGTTGTCCGGCGGTAAGCACCTGTTGTAACTGATGAAGCGAAATCGCTTCTTTTCCAAAATTTACAGTAAGCGTCAAAACAACCTTATGGTGATCACGGGCATGTTCCTGAATATGAGTAACAGGTGCCAACGTAGAATACCGAAAATGAGTCAACATATCCAGTCCTAATAAGTCGGCGCCAGATTGAACCAACCGGTGCCAGCACTTCACAAACCATTGCTTTTGTTGTGCATCAGCAAAACTGAGGTAATAAAACCCATTCCTTTGTTTAGGAAAATTGGGATGCAAAGACTCCAGAAGTTCTTTTAAAGGCGCTTCAAATTCTTTATTTCTTGCAATGGTGAGCAGCCTGTCCTTTGCTTTTACCTGAACGAATTCTTCCCAGGGATCTTCAACCACAGCACCTTCATAACTCCATTGTGGACGCAACATTAAAAACGCATTATTTAACTCACTGAAAAGCACCCGGGCAGTTGGCTTTACCTGAACCACTTCCTGTTTGTACAGTTTTCCCAGGTTCACGGTATATTTTTCTTCTAATGGTGCAATAACTTCTGTATAAAAATCGGAGAACCTTCCTGCGTAGGTATTAAAATCAATAGAGGAGATCCTCTCAATAGTCAGGTAGTCGGTGTAATAAAGCATGAAGCAATCCCGATCACTTTTCAGTAAAAAGAACTGACGATCAAAAAGATCAAGAGGGAATCGTTCCTTATTCAGTTCTATAAATATTTTTAACCCCGGTATTTCTTTTTTCTTAAAAACTTCAAAAACTAAATGAGGCCTGTAGCTACTAAAAAAACAGGGAGCGGTTGTCCATCGGTTCCCACCTGGTTCCTGGCGTTGGGTATAATACCAGTTAACCAAATCTATCCACGGGCGCAGGTTTTTAAGCAGTTCATAATGATGTTTTATTAAATTTTGCTTTTGGTAAAATGTCCAGAGCTGGGGCTTTGTTGCTACTTTGTATTGCTCTTGCATTATGGCAACCGTTTTCTGCATTTCTGGCGCTGAGAACTTGTTTAAGGCTACCAATAGATCGTAAAAGGCTCGGTGATTCCCCAAAGTAATATTCTTTGCTGTTATCTCTACCGTTTCAAAACCCGGCTTTCTGGTACCATAAGTTTTTCGAAACAATTTCAAAAAACCCTTCGTTTTATCTACTCGATCGGGAAAAACAACTAAGGACAAAATTTTCTCCTGAGGATCAAATTCGAAATTTTTCAAGCAAAAGGAATTAAGAGTTGTAAAGAAAATTAGTTGATGATTTAAAAAACAATAGCGATTCCATTACCCGGCGGCCGAGGGCGAAAGAATTTCACTAAGTTCGGGGTACACAACCGGCATCCCTATCTCGGGAATATTGCGATCGGATCGGGCGTTGTTGGCGGCGCGGGAAATTGTATAGGCGCTCATACTTTTTTCGTCCAAAGGTTGAATAAGACTTTTTATTTCATCTACCGATAAGGCCGGATTGATCCATTTTGCTTCATCGTCTGGTTTTATGATAAGAGGCATTCGTTTTTTAATATTATGAATCTTCTCCATTAAAGGGTTCGCCGGGGTGGTAAGAATACTAAACGTAGATTTCATTTCTCCTGTTGTTTTATCTACCCAGGTATCGTAGATGCATCCGAGAGAAAATAGATCGTTGTCTGTTGCCCGGATAAAATAAGGGTACTTTTTATTATTCAAATCGCGCCACTCAAAAAATCCACTCACCGGTAACAAACATCTTTGCGTACGGATACTTTTTCGAAAAGAAGGTTTTTCAAACACCGTTTCGCCTACGGCATTCAGGGTTTTCGTGCGCAGTTGGGCAGCGGAACCGCTGTCTTTCACCCAGGAAGGGATTAAGCCCCATTCAAAAAGAAATATGCCACTCTCGGTAATAACAGGGAGTAAGGGGTGAGAAAAACCACTTACAAAATAAAATACAGGCAGTTCGGAATGAATATTTTTTATATCCCAATGAAGAGGGAGTACGCCCTGATACCGTTCTGCCAGTTTTTGAGCCTGCTTTTCTATATAGGCAACATTATAACACATCGAAAATTGCTACTTTTCTAAAATAAACATACAGAGATCTGCCAACAGCTACTCTCCGTGAAATGAAGGATATTATCAGCTTTTCATTGCTTTATAAGCCAATTCCAGCGCTTGTTGTAATTGTTGTTCGTGTGTGAGGTAGGTATTGTCAATTACGATTGCATCTTCTGCCTGTCGTAGCGGGTTGATCTCGCGGGTTGAATCAATTCTGTCGCGGGTTTGGATATTTTTTGCCACCTCTTCAAGCGTAATATTTTTATTTTTGGCAACCAACTCTTTAAATCTTCTTTCGGTTCTTATGCCAGTATCGGCAGTCATAAATATTTTCAACTCCGCATCTGGAAAAACGATGGTGCCAATATCGCGACCATCCATAATAATACCCTTGTTTACCCCCATTTTTTGTTGTTGGGCTACTGCAAAATCACGTACCTCCTTAATAGCAGCTACATCGCTTACTTTTGCCGCCACATCGAGCCCCCTGATTAGCTGCTCCACATTTTCTTTATTTAGGCACATGTCGGTTTGGTGAGTGTCTCCATTCTTTTTAAAACACAACTCTATCTCTTCCAATGCCTTTAATACAGATTCTTTTTTGGAAAAATCAACCTCTTTACGAACAAAATATAATGTAATAGCGCGGTACATGGCCCCACTATCCACATAAGTATAATTTAATTCCTTTGCCATTTGCTTGGCCAGGGTACTTTTCCCACAACTTGACCAGCCATCAATTGCAATAATAATCTTCTTCATAAAACTTTGGCAAAATAAACTTATTTAATTGAGAAATGCGCCAGTGATTTTATCATTTTCTACTTCTACCGTAATATGCTCTTGCAGGGTTGTAGCCAGCGATAGCCCTTTATAATCCGGTGTAACAGGAAATAAGGTATGGGTTCGCTCTACCAAAACGAGGGTGCGTATTTTCTTGGGATGAAATTCTAAAAAAGGTTTTAGCGCATAAAGGAGTGTTTTCCCGCTATTGGTAACATCATCAATCAGGATCACTACCTTACCATTAAAGTCCAACGCAGCACTCAATGCGACCGGCTCCGACCTGGTTTTATCCATTTTTAAAGTAATCAGGTTTACCCGTACCGAACTGTTTGCGATTACCTGTTCTTGAATTTTTTTTGCCAGAACCACCCCTTTCCCCTCTATTCCCACAAAGATAATTTCTTCTTCCTCACTATTATTTTCAATAATCTCCAGTGCCAACCTCGCAATCTTCTTACTTACCGTTGCTTCTGTTAAAATATACTTTTTTTCTCCCAACATACTAAGTTTTTTAAAGATTTTCCTTTTCAAAAGGGAACAAGGCGTAAATTAGCACTTGTAACTGAAAGGATATGCAAATATTACAACAAATTTTATTTTTGTTACTAACGATCGCAGCAATTGTGCTGTTTTACCGAAAAATACGTCAAATTCGGAAAAATATTTTTTTGGGCAGGGATAAGACGATTAATGACCAAACAAAATTAAGGTGGCGCAATGTATTTATATTGGCTTTCGGGCAAAAAAAGCTATTTCGAAAACCCATCGTGGGTTTGTTGCACTTTTTTGTTTATGCGGGCTTTGTGATTATTAATATTGAGATATTAGAGATTATTATTGACGGTTTGTTGGGAACCCATCGGGTGTTTGCCGGTTTTCTGGGTAGGCTTTACAATCTATTAATTAACACATTCGAGATTTTGGCGGTATTAGTGATTATTGCCTGCGCTGCTTTTTTGGTAAGAAGAAATCTGATACGGCTCCAGCGTTTTAGTAGCAGGGATTTGGATGGTTGGCCCCGAAGCGATGCGAATATTATTTTGTTTGTTGAGATTGCTTTAATGTCGGCATTTTTAAAAATGAATGCCAGCGACACGATGTTACAAGTACTGGGAGTAGCGCCTTATAGCCAACACCTCACCGGCAATTTTATCATTTCGCAGTGGCTTCATCCCTTCTTCCAAAACTATAGCACCGGCACCTTACTCTTTATTGAACGATTTTGCTGGTGGTTCCATATCACGGGTATTTATGCATTTCTGATCTACCTCTCCTACTCCAAACATTTGCATATTTTGCTGGCTTTTCCCAATGCGTATTACGCCAGCCTGGATCCCCCGGGGAAAATGGAAAACATGCCTTCCGTACAAAATGAAGTGATTTATGCCCTTCAACCCGAACTGGCGCCCACCGATACAACCCCGCCCACGCAAAAGTTTGGCGCCAAAGATGTTACCGATTTAAGCTGGAAAAATATTTTAGATGCCTATGCATGTACTGAATGTGGGCGATGCTCGGCTGCCTGTCCGGCCAATCAGACAGGAAAGCTATTATCACCGCGTAAAATTATGATGGATACCCGCGATCGGGCAGAAGAATTAGGCAACTTTAAGCGAAAAAACGACCCGGATGCCGATGATGGAAAGAGTCTTTTGCATCACTACATTACCGAAGAAGAATTAAGAGCTTGTACCACTTGTAATGCCTGCGTACAGGAATGTCCGGTGAGCATCAACCCTCTTGATATTATATTACAAATGCGCAGGTACCTGATTATGGAAGAAAGCAATGCCCCGCAGGAATGGAATACCATGTTCAGTAACGTGGAAAATAATTTTGCCCCCTGGAAATTCAGCCCAGATGACCGGGATGCATGGATTACGGATGTTTAACCCAGATTTTGCAGTTGAGTTATTTCTGCCAAAAAGTCTGAACTTAGCGTATGGTTTTACCCACAGAATATAGCGACAATCCAGTAACGCCATGGGGCGGTATGCAGGAGATGAAAATG
>JBDHYK010000022.1:0-23257 GCA_039811305.1 Niabella sp. | reverse complement strand
TTGCCATAGTTTTTATTTTTTTTTTGTTTTTTAATTAATACTGCAAAATAATGTTTAAACACCGACTTGGTCATTGACCTATGTTAATAAATAACGGATAGAAGTCCCAAATTACTTTTTTTAGCCAAAAATTGGTGAACAGAAGGGTTTTATCGGCAAGCGGTTTAACTTTTCAATTGCTATATTGTTCTTTACTTTGTATAAAATTGTTACACCATGTTCAAGATACTTTTACTTGTGCTTCTTGGGTGGGTATTGTACAATTTTGCGGTGAAGTTCGTAATTCCCATTTATAAAACTTCGCAGCAATTGAAGAAGCAGTTTCAAAATATTAAGGAAGCACAGAACAGGGCTCAGCAACCAGCCAACGAAACTGACCCCGGTTCCGCCGCCAAAGCCAAGGAGCAAATTGGAGAGTACATTGATTTTGAGGAGATTAAAGAAAAGTGATCTTCTTGAGAAACTTCAAGGGTTCGTACCTTCAATTCATTTTTTTATTACAAATTCATATGAGGGCAACGAAACTGCCCCAGCCGTTAGAATTGGCAAAGAGTGGCACAAAGGAAAACGATTCTAAAGATTACAAAAATCCAAAACCATGAAAACCGAAATGCTGAATCATTGCAGCCACAACCGGGATTGCAGAAAAAAATAACTAAATTTACCAGTTTTTATTACCAGAAATATGACGAAAGGCAGATTAGAAGCATTCAGTGATGGGGTACTGGCCATAATTATTACTATTATGGTGTTGGGATTGCAATTACCGGGCGGATCAAGTTTTGAAGCGTTAAAACCCTTACTTCCAAAATTACTATCCTATATACTCAGTTTTATTTATGTGGGTATTTACTGGAACAATCACCATCACTTGTTTCAGGCTGTACAGAAAGTGAATGGAAAAGTGCTTTGGGCCAATCTGAGTCTGTTGTTCTTTCTCTCATTAGTTCCTCTTACAACCGCCTGGATGGGAGAAAGCCAGTTTGCCAGCCATCCGGTTATTTTATACGGAGCCAATTTAATGCTTTGTGCAATCTCCTTTACCATCCTGGCACAACAGGCTATTCAGGTAGAGGGCAAAGATTCTCTGTTGGCAAAAGCAGTAGGTACTCATTTTAAAGAATATCTTTCGGTGCTATTTTATATAATTGGTATCGCAACGGCTTTATCCATGCCCCGATTGGGTGCCCTATTTTATGTTATTGTGGCTATGGTTTGGTTTATTCCGGATAAAAGAATAGAGAAAAATTTTGCGTAACCCGTTCCGAACAGAAGAATTCTTCTGTTTTTTATTAAAGAGTAGCAAGTAGTATTCCGGTAACACTTTACAACAAGCAAACTGGGTAGTGAACCAGACCGTAGTAGAAAGAGTTGCGTTGATATTGCCCCGAACCGGGGAGGTCAGCCCCTGTTTCTATCAATAATGGGTATGATTACAGTCGTCCTGATGGGCGTGATTGTGCACCCTACAAAACCGATAATTGAGTACATGCCCCAAAACAATTAATACAACTGCCGGAGCCAACAGTAGTAAATGGTATTCTAAAAATATCTGTTTTAGTACCAAAAAGCTAATACCCAGGGTGAACAACCAAAAAGGCAACAAACTGTGGTGGTGCGATTTGTAACCATGCCAAAGCGCATAACTACCAATAACAAAGGCCAGGGCAATCATACCAATTTCAAAAGCCATGTTTTCAATTATATTGATCCCAAAAAGTGGTAAGCTGGCTAAGAACAGCGGCAACACTGCACAATGAATGGCACAGGCTACCGAAGCTGTTATCCCCAATGCATCCCAGTTGATCCTAAATTTCATTTGTCTTTTTGTTTTAAGTAGTACGTGGCTTTTATCCATTTGTTTTGTTTCGTAAGTGGGTCTTTTTCGGGGGTCACAGTTTGCAGCCCAAATAAAGTTCAGGTACAAAATTAGTAAAATAGCAACATTGTTGCAAATATTAATCTCAAAAAATTTGGTAACTTTGGGTTTTAACTCAACAGAATGTCGAAAAAAGGTATTTTTTATATTGTATTCTTTGCTCTGGTAGTAATTGGTTTTTATGTAATTGCATCCAATTTGATCCCCAATTTTAATAAACGGGCTTTAGAACCCATTAGCAGGGTACAAAATTTTAAATTTACCACACAAGACGGAACAGCCTTTACCCAACAAGATGTGATGGGAAAAGTGTATGTGGCTGAGTTTTTCTTTACCACCTGCACCGGTATTTGCCCGGTAATGAATAACAACATGAAAAAAGTGTATGAAAAGTTCAGGGGGAACCCCGGTTTTTTAATTCTTTCGCACACCTGCGACCCCGAAAAAGATTCGGTAGCAACACTTAAACGCTATGCGGATTCGATGCAGGTAGATACCCGGCAATGGATTTTTTTAACCGGCAGAAAAGACAGTCTGTATAAAATGGCTCGTATGAGTTATAGTATAGATGACCCCGCCAATTATTTCAATTCCATTGAAGATGATTTCCTGCATACCCAGTTTTGGGCTTTGGTAAACAGAAAGGGCGAGGTACTGGGCATTTATGATGGCTTAAAACACAAAGAGATAAATAAATTATTGAAAGATATTGATGCGGAGTTAGAGAAAGGAAACACACTTTAAAACAACAACGATGAACCGCATAACCACCCTTTTGAAGCAAAGCAAGCTAAGTGTAACGCAAAGTCGTGAAAGAATTCTGCAACTGTTTTTTCAGGGCGAGGGAGCCTTGGCGCCCGCCGATATAGAAAGGGGTATGGGCGAGCATTTTGATAGGGTAACCGTGTACCGTACCCTGCAGTCCTTTGTAGAAAAAGGCATTATTCATCGCATCCCTTCTGCCGACAATGTGGTGAAATACGCTCTTTGTAAAGATAATTGCTCCGAAGGGCACCATCACGACCATCACGTGCACTTAGTTTGCACCCGTTGTGATACCACATTTTGTTTAGATGGCATAGAAATACCCGAAATTAAAGTCCCTTCGGGAATACGTGTTGATAATGTACAGGTTGTTGTTAGCGGTATTTGTAAAAACTGTAACACTTAACCAAAAAAAACTCTGGTGCAAAAACACCAGAGTGATCAAAAAAGATTTCTTTTACGAATATTTTTCTACCGCAGGATGGTTATTCTGCTTCTGCAACTACTTCTTTTACTTCGGGTATCATTCTTTTCATCATACCTTCAATTCCTGCTTTTAGGGTGATCATAGAAGAAGGGCAACCGCTACAACTTCCCTGCATACTGAGGTTTACAATTCCGTCATCGTAGCTTTTAAACTGTATGGCGCCACCGTCCATTTCCACAGCAGGTTTTACATAGTTCTCCAATAGTTCTTTAATTCGTTTTACTACATCATCGTCATCGGACAGGATGATGTTCCCCGTATCTTTCTTTTCCACCACTACTTCGTCTTCGTTTACAATGCTTTTCCCTTCTTCTAAATAGTCTTTTAAAAAAAGGCGTACCGAAGGCATTACGTCCATCCATTCGGCATCGGGGGTTTTGGTAAGGGTTACAAAATTGCTGGCTATAAAAACAGCTTTAATAAACGGAAACCCAAACAGTTCGGTAGCCAGAGGCGAGGGTTTGGCGCTTTCCACATCTGGAAAATCAATGCTTTTGCCGGGGTATAACAGTTTGTTAGCCACAAACTTCATGGTTTCCGGGTTGGGAGTCATTTCTGTATAAATGCTTACTACGGGATTACCTGTTTTAATCATAATTGAAATATTGAGTACTACAAAAGTAACAATAATTGGTGGGATTGGTTGTTTTTGGTGAAATGCTTCTTGTGAATGGAGCCAAATTGATTGCCGGGTTCACAAATCTGCTTTTTCTGTTGATGGGTGCCTGCAAAAACCACTCTACCTGTGCTGATGCCAATAGGAAGTTTCAAAAAAAGTTAATGCTTAAAGTGTCGCATTTTGGTTAGTACCATTGCCAGATGTTTTTGTTTGCAATAATCAATAGAGTCGTTGTCGCGGATAGAGCCGCCGGGTTGTATAAAGGCTTCAATACCAGCGGCGTAACCCATTTTTACACAGTCGTCGAAGGGGAAAAATGCATCACTGGCCATAACGGCTCCTCGTAAATCCACTCCAAACTGTGTGGCTTTTTCTACAGCCTGCCTTAAAGCGTCAATACGGCTGGTTTGTCCACAGCCCTTGCCAACTAACTGTTTGTGTTTTATTAATGCGATTGCATTACTCTTCAAATGTTTACAAATGATATTTGCAAAAATCAGGTCTTCTTTTTCTGTTTCTGTGGTATTTCTTCCGCCTACTTCTAACCATTCTTCATAATTGCCTGCATCTTTACTTTGCTGCAGCACACCGTTTAATATGGAGCGAAATTGAACATCCCGTGTTGGCAGCGCGTTCAGCTGCAATAAAATGCGGTTCTTTTTCGATTTTAAAATTTGAAGTGCGGGCTCGTTAAAAGAAGGAGCTATCAACACTTCAAAAAATAATGCATTGATTGCCAGTGCCGTAGCCTCATCAATCGTTTCGTTGCTTATCAACACACCCCCAAAAGCGCTTTCCGGATCGCCAGCAAGTGCATCGGTCCAAGCTTCTAAAACAGTGGATCTCGCCGATATGCCACATACGTTGGTATGCTTGATAATAGCGAAAACAGCTTGTTTTTGTGTATGCACAACAGGATCGGGGTGATAAAATTCAGAAATTAACTGAACGGCGGCATCCACATCTACCATATTGTTATAAGAAAGATCTTTGCCGTGCAACTGTTGAAAAAGCTGCTCAGTTCTTCCATAAAAAATGCCTTGCTGATGTGGATTCTCGCCATAGCGCATGGCGTTGGGTGCTGGTACCGACTGTAAAAAATACCCGGAATTTGTACCCATAAAAAAATGCGCAATCGCTACATCGTAATGCGCAACCACTTCAAAGGCTTTTCCTGCAAACTGTTTGCGCTGTTCAAGGGTGGTGGCTCCGTTTTGGGTGTGTAGCAATTGTTCTAATGCGGGGTATTCTTTTTTAGCAGCCACAACCAGTACATCCTGAAAGTTTTTTGCGGCAGCACGAATCATAGAAGGGCCCCCAATATCAATTTTTTCGATAATTAGGGATTCTTCTTTTGTGGCAGCCAGGGTTTCTTCAAAGGGGTACAGATCTACAATCACCAGGTCTATTTCAGGGATGTCGAAATCGGCCATTTCGCTACGATCCGTGTCCAGCGCTCGTCGCCCTAAAATTCCTCCGAATACTTTTGGATGGAGTGTTTTTACCCTTCCGCCTAAAATAGAAGGATAGCCTGTAAGATTTTCAACCGGTGTTACCGCTATGCCCAGGTTCTCAATAAACTGTTGTGTGCCGCCGGTAGAGTAGAGGGTGATGCCTAAATTTTGCAGGTTTTTGACGATGGGTTCTAAACCGTCTTTATAAAAAACTGAAATGAGAGCTGATTGAATTTTTTTCATCTGCGTTTTATAAATAAGCCGCAAATTTACGCTATCGCAGGCTCATTACAAAAGCACCTTTTTCTGCAACATCGTAATAGGGTACCTGAAGCGAATCGCAGTCGCGTTTCCAATAACCGGCTTTCCAGGCGGGTACCGAACTACTGATTACAATTTTAGACGGGCGCATTATTTTTAAAAGGTCGGAAATGTACAGGCGCGGATTCCCTGATAAAATTACTAAATCGGGCCTTGGATTACCAGCGGTATCGGCTGGTGTTACGGAAGAGTTTATCAATAAAATTTTTTGATCATAAAAGCTGAAGAAATTTCCATCGCGCTGAAAATGCGGAAGGGAGCGGGCGGGCTTCAACCGAAATAGTATTGTGGCCGGTTTGATATTCATGTTCCATAAGGGCGTCTTGGGCTGTACCGCAGAGTCTGCTATCAACAAGTGATTTCTTCCTTCAATAAAATCAAGGGCAGTATGTTTGCTGATGTTATACACAATAATTTTTCTTTGCTCCGATGCCTTTGAAAACGACACAGACCGGAAGCCTAAAAATCCCATTAATGCAATAAGCAGCACCCAAAATCCTGGTTTTTTGTTTTCAATCAGCCACCAGGCACCCCCTGCGATCATAACAAATAGTAAAAGGGTTTGTAGTTCATTGATCTGAATGCCATCCCATACCGACAAAGGAAATTTTTCAAGGTTTTCAATGAAGCTGTTCATCCACCAGATACAGCCCGACAAGATGCTGCCAAGAATTTTTGCCAGAGCCTGTAGCGGAGAAATGAGTACCAGAATCAGTTCTCCTACCAATACCAAACTTGATACCGGTACAATCAGCAGGTTGGTAATTAAAAAATATACAGGTAGCTGATGAAAATGGTACATGGCAATTGGGCTTGTAAGTAGTTGGGCTGCAATGCTTACGGCGGCTAATTGCCATACCCGGTCTAAGATTTTATTTCTGATGAATAAAAGATTATAGATCGGTTTATAAAATAGAATAATGCTTAATACCGCCGCATAAGACAGTTGAAACCCCAAATCCCACAGCCAGTAGGGATTGATGCACAATAATAAAAAGGCAGATCCTGCGAGGGAGTTATAAACCGAGGCGTTGCGATGCAGCGTTTTCCCAACCATGATGAAGGAAAACATCACAGCAGCCCTTACTATGGAGGCAGCACCCCCCGCAATCAACGTAAACAACCACAAGATCGCCAATACCAGTACCGGATGCAACCAATACGTTTTTTTACTTTTCAATAAGGGCGAGAACATCAGGTGTAGCAACCAGAATATTAAGGCAAGATGCATCCCCGAAACGGCTATTACGTGCACCACACCGGTATTAATATAGGATTGTAAAAGGTCTTTGTCCAACTCATCCCGATACCCGATCAAAAGCGCCTGCGCCAATCCCTGCTCCTTTTTCCCCGATATATAGGTTTTGAGTGTTTTTAGCACATAGCTCCGAATCTGATCCAGCAGGCTGTTGAACGATTTTTTTACGGGTAGGCCGGATACTTGATACTCCTGAGTGGATAAAAACACAGTGTGGGTGATGCCATTAAAAATTGAATATTGCCTGTAATTAAAACTTCCCGGGTTGCCCGAATTTCGGATGGCGGAGGGCTGTTTTTGGAAGGTGATGGTTTGGCCCAATTGCAAATCAGATGCAGCAGTGTCTTTTTGAAAATAAAGGATCAGGTTCCCACGGGTGTGGTGAATTTTTCCATATTGCTCCACAGAACGAATGGTGGCAGTTGCTTTATAGGAGTTTGTTTTTTCAACAGGCTTTTCTGTTAGAGTGGTTGTAATGGTTGTGGCTTCGGCAAAAAATCGTCCCGCCCAATCTGCCTGGTACCGCAGGTCTTTAACGGTATAAAGTAGCATCCCCAGTCCCAACACGGCTGCCAAAATGCCAAGACCCTGCGTGTTGCGATAACGAAGTTTGTAAAATGGTGGCAACAGGTAGAAAACAAGCGAAAACGACCCCGCGACACCCATTATGAAGATTGCTGTAAGGGAGCTGAAATACCAATGGTGCTGTATTATAATCCCTGCCATCAAGGGGATTACCAGCCTTAGAAAAGGTGCTTTTTTCAATAATATGGGCAATGTCCTTCTCAAATTGAAATAGATTTTGGCCTCCAGCAGCCCTTTGAATTGGCCTGGCAATACATTTTTTACCAAATATATCCTTTAAAGGGGGATAATGGATCGCAAAAATCCCGATTCGATTAGTTTTTAGGCGGGTTGGCCGGGGAGTCGGGCTGTTTTTCCACAATCACTTGGGGGTTGTTATAGGATCTTTCGTCGCCCTGTTTTAGTGAAATGAGCGTGTTATTTTCAAAATAAAGGATGTTTGTAATATCTACCCAGCCTGGTTTATAGATCGTTTCACCATAATAGAGTATTTCGCATAAGGTGCTGTCGGGTTTATAATACATGTCCATTTTATAGGGGTTGCCAAATTTGGCAATAACCGAATCCTTTTTCATGCCCAGCAAAATTTGATCTGCTGCAAACTTACTGGAGCGCTGTACATGAATGCATGTAGTAAACAACAATAACAGAGGAACGATTGCCAGATATTGAGTTTTGAACATGAGATATTATTTGCCCAAAGATAGGCTGGAGGCAGGCGACAAATTGTTACCCAAAACTTAAATTCTTAAGCAAGGGCAAAAAACATTGCACTGTGTCAGGAAAGGAGTACGGCTCCGGCAGTACTGTTGCTGGTTTCGTCAATCAAAATGGCGTTACCATGGTCGTTTATTCTGTCAAAAGGATCAAAAACCAAGGGGGCAGCGGTTTTAATTTTTACTTTTACCACTTCGTTAAGCTTTACCGTATCAGTAACTTCGGTACGTTCCAGCGAGTTTACATCTATTCGATATTCAATTTCGGAAACAATAGCCCGGATCAGGCGGCATTTGTGTTGCAGGTAGTATTTATTACCTTGTCGCAGGGGTTTGTTGTCCATCCAGCAAAGCGTAGCTTCTATTTCATTCGATACTTTTGGTAGCTTGTCTATGCGCACAAAGGTATCGCCACGGCTGATGTCAATATCGTCTGCAATATGTAGTACCACAGCCTGAGGAGCAAAGGCTTCTTCAACCTCTACTCCGGCAATTTCTATTTTTGTGAGGGTGGTTTCAATATCGGCTGGCAGGATTTTGATGGTATCGCCTTTTTTATAAACGCCGCTAATGATTTCACCGGCATAGCCTCTGTAGTCTGGTAAGTCTTTGGTTTGTGGACGGATCACATATTGCACCTGAAATCGGGGGTCAGTGTGGTTAATGTCTTCGAACACTTCTACTTCTTCTAAAAACTGCAACAGGGGCAACCCTTCAAACCAGGGCATTTTTTCGCTTCGGTCCACAATATTGTCGCCGTGCAAAGCGGCTATGGGTACAAAGGTTACGTTTGAAATTCCCAACTGCTCGGCCACCTTTTTATATTCTGATTGAATTTCGTTGAAGCGGGCTTCAGAATAATCCACCAGATCCATTTTATTGATGGCTACCACTACGTGTTTGAGCCGGAGTAGCGCGGCAATGATGGAGTGGCGGCGTGTTTGTTCGATAACGCCCAATCGGGCATCAATTAAAATAATGATCAGGTTGGAATTGGATGCTCCGGTGATCATGTTTCGGGTATATTGTACGTGCCCCGGAGCGTCGGCAATAATAAATTTTCTTTTCGGTGTACTAAAATAACGATAGGCCACATCAATGGTAATGCCCTGTTCTCGTTCGGCACGCAGCCCGTCTGTGAGCAGAGCCAAATCTACTCCATCTGCATTTTTGTTTTTCGATTGTTTTTCCAATGCTTCCAGCTGGTCTTGCAAAATGCTTTTGCTGTCGAACAACAAACGGCCAATCAGGGTACTTTTGCCGTCATCAACACTGCCTGCTGTAATAAAACGTAGAATATCCATTGTTAGTTTTTAAATCCAAGATCGGTAGATGGGTAGTTTTGTTTAATTTGAAGGATCCGTTCGTTTAATATTTCGGAGCTTTCTGTTTTGTTCTTTTTTCTTTGAAGAGGTCCGTTGCGATTAAAAGTAACCTTCTTTTTTTCTATCTTCCATAGCGGCTTCGGTTACTTTATCGTCAATACGGGTTTCACCTCTTTCGGAAATTCGGGTTGCAATGATTTCGTTTACAACCTCTTCCAAAGTATTGGCGTTGGATTCAACGGCTGCGGTGCAGGTCATATCTCCAACGGTTCTGTACCGTACTTTTTTGTTCATAATCACGTCTGTTTCATCTATTTGTATATAGTCTGACACAGCTACCAACTGCCCTTCGTGCTCAATAACGTTGCGATAATGTGCAAAATAAATGGAAGGCAGCGTAATATTTTCTTTACGGATGTAGTTCCAAACGTCCAATTCGGTCCAATTGCTAATAGGGAACACCCTCACATTTTCGCCTTTGTGAATACGCCCGTTGTAAATGTTCCAGAGTTCGGGTCGTTGTAATTTAGGTTCCCACTGGCCAAATTCGTTGCGTACCGAAAAAATTCGTTCCTTGGCACGTGCTTTCTCTTCATCGCGGCGGGCGCCACCAATGCAGGCGTCAAACTTAAACTCCTCGATGGTATCCAGCAGGGTGTAAACCTGTAGCCAGTTCCGACTTGCAAATTTGCCTTTTGGCTCGGTCAGGTGCTTTTCGCGAATGGTATCTTCTACTTTTCGCACTACTAATTCTACGCCCAATTCTTGTACCAGGTTGTCGCGGTAGTCTAATGCTTCGCGAAAATTATGCCCTGTATCAATATGCACTAATGGAAAAGGAATTTTTCCTGGCGCAAAGGCTTTCTTCGCTAATTGTACCAGCGTAATGGAATCTTTGCCCCCGCTAAAAAGCAGTGCTGGTTTTTCAAACTGGGCGGCTACTTCGCGCATAACGTAGATACCTTCGGCTTCTAATTGTTCCAGATAATCTAAATAGTATTTATTCATCAGATACTGTCTTGTCCTGTACGATCAGGGATGTAGATTTTTTTGAAATTTGAGTACCTCTTTTTGCAAAGGTATTCAGATTCTTATGATTTATCTTTCAAAGTTGTGGTTTTGTGTGTGTGCAGTCCACATTCTTTTTTAGAGGTTTCCCACCACCACCTGCCTGCACGGGGGTCTTCTCCGGGTTCAATAGCTCGTGTGCAGGGGGCGCAACCGATGCTTATATAGCCTTTGTCGTGCAAGGGATTATAGGGAACATGATGTTCGTGGATGTACTCCAGCATTTGCGCGTA
Source organism: Niabella sp. (assembly GCA_039811305.1). Lineage (GTDB taxonomy): Bacteria > Bacteroidota > Bacteroidia > Chitinophagales > Chitinophagaceae > Niabella. The sequence continues at coordinate 12,547 of JBDHYK010000022.1, read as the reverse complement.
GCTCCAATGGATCAGGGGATTGAATTTGTACAGTTGATGCATTTCGTCCCACTCAATGATTTTCATGTCGTGTCGGTTTTCAGATTGTTCGCTACGCAACCCTGTAATCCACACTTTGGCTCCCTGCAAGGCACGTTTCAGGGGTTTTACCTTTCTGATATAACAACATTCTTTCCTGTTTTCAACAGATTCGTAAAAACTATTGATTCCCTTCGAGTTCACAAAGGCTTCTACATCCTTTGCTTCTGGAAAATACACCTGAATATTAATTTTATACCGCGCGTTTGTTTTTTCCAGCAGCTCGTAAGTTTCATTAAACAACCGCCCTGTGTCCAATGTAATGATTTTTACAGGGAGGTTGTTTTTTGCGATCACATCGGTAATTACCTGATCTTCCTGTCCTAAGGAAGATGAAAAAACAGTTTCGGTGGGAAATAATTCTGACACCCTGCGCAAAGCATCTGCCAACGATGCCTGTTCGATCTGTTGCAGGAACGCTTCGGTAAATATTGTATCCATCTTTCAGAGTTTAAAAATAATCAGCCGGTGGGACAGGGAACCAGGGTTCTTATAAATTGGGTTGTGGTGTATAACGCAAATAAGGCTTCACTTCTTTTACCCCTTTTGGAAATCTTTTTATAGCATCTTCTGTAGAAATGGAGGGGGCTACAATTACGTCTTCTCCGCTTTTCCAGTCTGCCGGGGTAGCCACACTATGGTAAGCTGTCAACTGTAGCGAGTCCAGAACACGCAATACTTCAAAGAAGTTTCTGCCTGTAGAGGCGGGGTAGGTAATGATCAGTTTAATTTTCTTGTCGGGGCCAATGATGAACAGCGAACGAACAGTTACTTTTTCTGAAGCATTGGGGTGGATCATATCATAAAGCTCAGCAATTTTTTTGTCCGGATCTGCCAGGATTGGGAAGTCTACGCTACATTGTTGAGTTTCCACAATATCGTTTCTCCATCCAAAATGGCTATCCAATGGGTCTACACTAACGGCCAAAACCTTTGTATTTCTTTTAGCAAACTCTTCTTTTAACAAAGCGGTTCTGCCCAGTTCGGTAGTACAAACGGGGGTGTAATCGGCGGGGTGTGAAAATAAAATTCCCCAGCTATCACCCAAAAACTCGTGAAACTTTATTTCTCCTTCTGTGGAAGCTGCTGTGAAATCGGGCGCAATATCTCCTAAACGTAATGACATAAATTAATAGTTTTAAAAGTTACAAAATGCAAAATTACCAGGATCTCATCAATCTTTGTTTGGTGCTATATTGATAAAAACCCAGCTTTTTTGGGCTGGAAAGGTACTAAAAAACTATGTATTGGGTTTTTGGGAAGAAAAAGCTACTCATAAAAAAACCTAATTCTACCCCATCGGAGCTATCTTTTCGGGATTTTTTCCCGAGGTTGCATCGTTTCGTTATCGCTGACTGGCGATGAGCAGGTTCAGGTCGGTAAATTTTAAATCGAACCGTTGGCTTAAATAAAAATTGGTAAGGTGCCCCTTGAACAAATAAAATCCATTTCGTAGATAAATCTGGTGCCAGGCCAGGTTTTCCAAACCCCCTTCGTCGCCTGCTTCAATCATCAGGGGCATTAAAACGTTACTAATTGCCTGGGAGGCAGTTCGGGCAAACCCCGAGGGAATATTGGGCACACAATAGTGTATCACGCCATATTTCATGTAGATGGGCGATTCGTGAGAGGTTACATCTGAGGTTTCAAAGCAGCCTCCACGGTCAATACTCACATCTATAATTACTGCACCTGGCCGCATTCCGCTTACCATTTCTTCGGTTACCACCAGGGGGGTTCTTCCACTTTCGGTGGCAATGCATCCCACGGCCACCTCACAGGTGCGCAGTTGTTTGGCTAATAGTTTGGGTTCAATGACCGAAGTCCATAATCTATGCCCCAAATTGCTTTGAAGTTTTATCAACCGTGAAACGTTGTTGTCGAAAACTTTTACCGAAGCGCCCAGGGCTAATGCTGCCCTTGCGGCATGCTCGCCAACAATGCCGGCTCCTATGATTAGTACTTTAGCAGGGGCAATACCGCTAATGCCTCCTAATAGTACCCCTTTTCCATGATTTGCGGATCCTAAATACTGCCCGGCAATCAACATTACCGCACTCCCTGCTATTTCGCTCATACTGTGAACAATAGAGTAAGAGCCGGTGTCGTCTTTCAACCCTTCAAAAGACAGCGCTGTAATTTTCTTATTCATCATTTCGCACAGCACCTTTCGTTCCAGCACGGTAATATGCAGTGGAGATATGATGATCTGGTTGGGTTGCAGCAGGGGCAGGTCTTCTTCTATTACAGGTGCGCTTTTTAATAATATGGGCGCTTTAAATACTTCTTCCCGGCTCTCAACAATTTTTGCACCCGCGTCGCTATATTCTTTATCTCTGAAATGAGAAGCATCACCGGCATTGTGTTCTACCATCACACTATGGCCATTGTTCACTAACACGGCTACCGCATCGGGTGTAAGTGATACCCGGTTTTCCTGAAAAGCGATCTCGCGGGGGATGCCAATGGACAAGCCCTCGGAACGCACTTTTACGTCGAGTGTTTCTTCTAAAGTCTCGTAACTAAACGATGGACTGATAACAGGTTTTTTTTTGCTCATGGCCACGATCCCGTTTGGGAATTATTTTTGGCTGACTTGTTGTTTGCAGGATCGTTTGTTTCTTTCGATTCTTGTATTGTGCAAACTCATTTCAGCTCCATTTTTACTCAAAAATACTCATTTCTCCCGTATTTCTATCTGGCGTTTATTGTCGCCTGCCAGGGAAAGAAAAACCTGTAGGGTGTTCGCAGGGAAAATATGAGGTGCACGTTCTGGCCACTCCACAAAACAAAGGCTGTTGCTGTATAAACAGTCTTCCACACCTGCCCGAATGGCTTCTTCTTCGTCTTTAATACGATACAGATCAATATGATAAATTGTATGACCCGATCCTTCCTTTTCATACCGATACTCGTTGATGATTGAGAATGTTGGGCTGCTTACGGTATCTATTACATTGAATTGATTGCATATTGCCTGCACCAACGTAGTTTTTCCCACTCCCATCGGGCCATAAAGGGCAACTACTTTATGGGACTGTATTTGTTGCCAAAACCATACCGCCACCTCCTGAAGCGCTTCTTCACCAAATATTTTTTGCATTGCACAAAGATATAGCCAACCCCGATTCCTTAAAAATAACATTCTCCCACTATGAAACTTAAATTATATGCCTCATTTTGCAACAAGGTTTTAAAAATTAACGGTTTATGACAGTTTTAGCCCGAAACCTTGTAATACCTTTGCTCGTTAATATTCTAATATATGGAAACAAACGAAAAAATAAGTTGGAACGTGGAGGGAATGACTTGTGCTACCTGTGCGCTTACCGTGAATAAATACATTGAAAAGCAGGGCGGCACCGATGTAAAAGTGAATTTTGCCACAGGTGATGTGAGTTTTGTAGCACCGGCACACGCCGTTGCTGATAAGGTAGCCAAAGGGATTGGCAATTTAGGCTATAAAGTAAATGCAAACGCTGAAGCCGCAGCACATGACCATAGCCATGATGAGCAGGGTTGGAAATTTTTGAGCACTACGATGCAAAAATTTTGGTTTTGTGTGCCTTTTACCGCCTTGCTCATGCTGCACATGATACCCGCCTTGCACAATACCTGGGTGATGCAGCCCTGGGTACAGTTTGCACTTTGCGTACCCGTATATATTGTGGGAATGCTCTATTTTGGCGTTAGCGGAGCCCGAAGCCTTAGAAATGGCATGCCTAATATGGATGTACTGATTAGTTTGGGCGCCACTGCGGCTTTTATCTATAGTCTTTATGGTACCATTACGCACCAGCACGAATACATTTTCTATGAAACCGCAGCAGCAGTAATTACATTAGTGTTTTTGGGTAATTATGTAGAAGAAATAGCCGTAAATACTACTCAGAAACAACTAAAATCACTTGCAAAATCACAGGTTGTTATGGCCAATATGATCACCTACGATGAAAATCATGAAGAACATATCTTTCCTGTTGAGAATAAAGATTTGCGAACAGGCGACCTGATCCTTATTAAAAACGGTGAACAGGTTCCAGCGGACTGCAAAATTTTATGGGGCGATGTAAATGTAAATGAAGCCATTATTACCGGTGAAAGTGTTCCGGTAACCAAACACTCTAAAGATAAATTGATTGGCGGAAGTGTAATTGTGGACGGCACCGCAAAAGCGCAGGTTACCGCCACCGGAAGCGACACGGTTCTGTCCGGTATCATCAACCTGGTAAAAGAGGCTCAAGGCGAAAAACCCCCTGTTCAGAAAATGGCAGACAAGATCAGTGCCGTTTTTATTCCTATTGTGATCGCCATAGCCGTAGGCACACTATTAGTGAACTGGTTCCTATTAAATGATTTCACCCCCTCATTAATGCGAGCAATTGCCGTGTTGGTAATTGCCTGCCCCTGTGCTATGGGTTTAGCCACTCCGGCTGCCATTGCCGTGGGACTGGGTCGTGCTGCCCGCAATGGAATATTATTCAGAAATGCCTCCAGCCTTGAAAGTTTTAAAGATATTAAACAGGTTGTTTTTGATAAAACCGGCACGCTTACAACCGGGAACTTTTCTATTGCCGGGTATAAAATTGTAGATCCTTTACTTAGCGACGATGATTTTAAACGCATCGTCTATTCTATTGAAAAATACTCCAACCATCCCATGGCCAAAACACTGGCAGGCTCGTGGAAATTGCCCAACGAAATTCGTTGGCAAAAGATTGAAGAAATAAAAGGCAAAGGGATGAAAGCCATTGACAAAGAAGGCAATTCCTATTGGGCGGGTTCTTACGAAATTGCCGCACATCTGACGGATAAGCCCAATCACAATGTGTATGTGGTTAAAAATGAGATCCTTCTGGGAATGATTGACCTGAAAGATGATTTGCGACCCGAAGCCCGCCAGGTGATTGATTATTTTCACAGCAAAAACATTAAAACGGTTCTTTTGAGTGGCGACAGGCAGGCAAAGGCTGATGAAATTGCAAAAGAATTAGGAATTGACGAGGTGATAGCAGAAAAAACTCCTGAAGAGAAGTTAGAAATAATCGCTAAAAAAAACACAGAAACCCCAACAGCCATGGTGGGCGACGGTATTAACGATGCACCCGCCCTGGCCAAGGCTACTATCGGAATCAGCATGAGTGATGCCTCACATATTGCCATTCAGTCGGCGCCGGTGGTGCTCATGCACAAGGGCATTGCAAAACTACCTATGGCGCTCGGATTAGGCAAACATACCTACCGAACCATCAAAGAAAACCTGTTTTGGGCTTTTTCTTACAATATTGTGGCCATACCCGTTGCTGCCTTAGGGTTTCTTACCCCCATGTTTGGTGCGCTGGTGATGGCCTTCAGCGATGTGGTGTTGGCTATTAATAGCAGCCGCCTGTTGGTGAAGAAAGTAGAATAAAACAAAAATTTTACTATTTTTATTTATATGCAACCCTCCCCGGTCAATATCCTTAAAAGCTTTTTTGGGTTCGATGCTTTTCGTCCCTTGCAGCATGAGATCATTACGGCAGTATTGGAAGGTGGAGACGTGCTGGCACTTATGCCTACGGGCGGCGGCAAATCCTTATGTTATCAGATTCCGGGGTTAACTCTGGACGGTCTTTGCCTGGTAGTATCGCCGCTGATTGCGTTGATGAACGACCAGGTACAACAACTCCGAAAAAAAAATATCACTGCTTTTGCAATCCATTCCGGAATGTCGCGTAAGGAAGTGATCAATGTTCTGGAACTGGCAGCACACAGCAACTGTAAGTTTTTATACATTTCACCCGAGCGGATTGAATCTCCCTTGTTTCGAGAGTTTCTGCCCGGGCTGGGCGTTAATCTTATTGCTGTTGATGAGGCGCATTGCATTTCTCAATGGGGGTATGATTTTCGCCCCCCTTATTTGCGCATTGCTCAATTGCGTGAGGAACTGCCCGAGGTGCCACTCATCGCATTAACAGCCTCAGCTACACCTCTGGTACAAAAAGATATTTGCGAAAAACTCTCCTGCGGCCAGACCAATAGATTTATAGTTTTTCGCCAATCGTTCGAGAGGCCAAATCTATCTTACAGCGTTTTCAACATAAATAATCGCATACCCAAAATCATTGAAATATTGAATAATGTGCAGGGGTCGGCATTAATATATTGTAAAACCCGAAAGCGCACCAAAGAAATTGCTGACCTGTTACGCCTACAACAGATGGAAGCAGATTATTACCATGCCGGTCTTACTACTGCGGAGCGCTCGCAACGACAACAGGAATGGATTCAAAATAAAATCAGGGTGATGGTTTGTACCAATGCCTTTGGAATGGGCATTGACAAGCCCGATGTACGTACCGTAATCCATGCCGATGTTCCCGATTGTCTGGAAAATTACTATCAGGAAGCAGGCAGAGCCGGCCGTGATGGTAAAAAAGCCTTTGCCATATTGTTGTATGATGATTTGGAATTGAAAGCACTGGATCAGCTACCCACAACCCGCTACCCGGATAGGGATACGCTGAAAAGCATTTATGGTAGTTTGGTAAATTACCTGCAACTTCCCGAAGGAGATGAACCGGGCGAGTCTTTTGATTTTGACCTTAGAGATTTTATCCAAAAATTCAAACTGGACATTACTACCGCTTTATATGGGTTGAAGGCGTTGGAACAAGATGGATGGATTAATTTTAACGAACAGGTTTTTCTTCCCTCAACGGTTCGTTTCACCACATATAAAACCGAACTTTACGAGTATGAAGCGGCTCATCCCCATTTAGAACCTCTTATAAAAACGCTCCTTCGTACCTATGAGGGAATTTATGACTATCCTGTTTCGGTTTCAGAACGGTATATGACCCAGTTGGTAGGCTGCGAGCCAGAATTGCTGAAAGAACAACTGCAACGCCTGCATTTTGACCATATTATTGACTATCGCCCGCAAAAAGACAGTCCTCAGTTGAGCTTGAACCGAACCCGTATTAAAGTATCCGAGCTAACTATTGATGTTAAATTGCTTAATGAGCGAAAACAGATATTTATCGAACGAATTCATCAGATAATGCAGTACGCCCACAACCGGAAAGACTGTAGAAGTAGGTTGATTGGCAACTATTTTGGTGATGAATCCTTAAAAGAATGTGGTATTTGCGACAATTGCCTATCGAAAAGAAAATCCGGGCTTTCTAAAGATCGCTTTAACCATATTGTAGAACACCTTCAAAAGCACCTCCAAAACCCGGCCTCTTCGCTGCACTTGTTTAAAGAATTGAAGAACTTCGATAAAGAACAATTGCGCACAACCATCAATTTTCTGGTGGAAGAAGGTAAAATTCACATCCAGAGGGATGGAAAACTCAAATGGGCGTAAAATTCATGTAAATTACTGTAAAACAAATTCTTACGAAAAAGCGAAGTTTCAAAAAGAACAGAGGATAATGGTACAAATTTCGATGGTTCGGCCCTTATCAGGATTGTTTCATTTTCAGGGGGTGTATTCCAATTTGTCGCACAAAACAAATATCCTATTTATGGTCATTCGGAACGAAGTGAGGAATCTACCCCAATATTCAGGAGATCTCGCCCTGCGGCGAGATGCCGCTCGCGACAATTTGGAAGGCATCCTTTTCAGGCCTGTCCGGTATAAAATCCCAAACAAGATTATCTTTGCTGAATGGAATTATTTGCTGAATCATTAACAGCCTATAAAAGACTGAGAACAAAAGAGGTTCGAGTGGGCAATTTGCTGCTTGGCAATCAGCACCCCATTCGTGTGCAGACGATGACCACCACGGATACCATGAATACCCTTGCTACAGTGGAGCAAACCATACGCTGCATCGAAGCCGGAGCCGAATTGGTACGTATTACCGCCCCCTCAAAACGAGATGCAGAAAACCTGCTAAACATTAAAAAAGAATTGCAGCGTCGGGGTTACCAGGTGCCATTAGTAGCCGACATTCATTTTACGCCAAATGCCGCCGAAGTAGCCGCACGCATTATTGAAAAAGTACGCGTGAACCCCGGCAATTATGTAGATAAGAAAAAATTTGAGCAAATTGAGTACTCGGATGCTGAATACGCTGAAGAAATTGATAGAATACGGGAACGGTTTACACCCCTGATAAAAATATGTAAAGAGTATGGTACCGCTATGCGAATTGGTACCAACCACGGCAGCCTCAGCGACAGGATCATGAGCCGCTACGGCGACACCCCAATGGGTATGGTAGAAAGTGCCATGGAGTTTTTACGTATTTGTCGAAATGAAAGTTACCATCAGATTGTTCTAAGCATGAAAGCCAGCAACCCCCAAGTAATGGTGCAAGCCTATCGGTTACTGATTAGAACCATGCATGAAGAATTTGGCGAAATTTATCCTCTGCATTTAGGCGTAACCGAGGCAGGCGATGGAGAAGAAGGGCGCATCAAATCGGCCGTGGGCATTGGCTCCCTGTTGGAAGATGGAATTGGAGATACTATCCGTGTGTCCTTGACAGAAGATCCCGAGTTTGAAATTCCGGTTTGCCAGGATATTGTAAAACGTTATGCTGCTGCAGCTAACACCGAAGAGTTCTCGCAACAAAAAGAAGCATACGAGCATCGAGTTCCCGCATTGCCCGCTAATGTGCTAACCTATTACAACCCATTTCATTACACCAAACGCGACACTTTTTTGGTAGACAAACTGGGCCAGGGCCAGGTGCCAGTAGTGATTGCAGATATGGGCCGGGTAGAAGAACCTGGCCACCATCATTTGCAGGCTATTGGCTACAGCTTTGTGCCGTCTTCTGGCAAATGGCTCGCCGGTGATGCTGCTGCAGACTATATCTATCAGGAGCAATACACCAAACACCTGAACCTGCCGGAGGGTCTTAAAATCATTCTGCCCTATTCCCAATGGGTTGAAAATCAACAGCCCCGGCTGTATCCCCTGTATAGCCTGGAGCATTTTTTGACCGAAGGCATCCGGAAGCATCCCGTTCTTAACTTTGTACAGATAGATTGCTTCAGCGACAAAACAACTCCCCTTGCGCTTATAAATCAATTGCAGGGAAAAAAGAATGTGGTTTTATGGCTAAGCAGTTCCAATGCAAACACCATGCAAAGCTTGCGCCGAATGTGCATCGAACTTCAACAACAGGGTCTCCAACACCCCATCGTACTATCCGTAAACAGTAATTGGCATACGGCTGATGAACATTTGATACATTATGCCACGGAAGCTGGAGCTCTTTTTTTAGAGGGGTACGGTGATGGAATATTTTTAAGTATGGCGCAGGACGCCTACGAACAGTTTTCTAAAACAGAAAATCAGTTATCAGGTCGTAGCTACTCCAGTGTAGGCAGTAGCGAACAACCAATTGTGGAGGGTTTTTTAAACGCTACTGCTTTCAATATTTTACAGGCCACCCGCACCCGAATTTCAAAAACAGAGTATATCAGTTGCCCTTCTTGTGGTCGTACCTTGTTTGACCTGCAGGAAACAACACAGAAGATCAGAAATGTTACCCATCATCTTAAAGGGGTAAAAATTGCAGTTATGGGCTGCATTGTAAATGGGCCCGGCGAAATGGCAGATGCTGATTTTGGCTATGTAGGCAGTGGGCCGGGAAAAATTACTCTTTATAAGGGAAAAGAAATTGTAAAACGTAATATAGACAGCCAGGTGGCGGTGCAGGAACTTATCAACCTGTTGAAAGAAAATAATGCCTGGGTAGAACCATAGTCTCAATTGTTTATAATCTTTATTTTTTGGCACCAAAAAGTATTTTTCGCATTTTTTTATCGGTGGTATTCCTGTATTTTGCAGGGATGGCTTTTCAGCAGCAAACCCTGCTACTGATTACCAAACCACTACTGATTACCAGTTTGTTATGGTTTTTTTTAGTGGCAACAAAAACGAATTATTCCGCTATTAAATGGTATGCAGCCGCAGCTTTGTTTTTTTCTACTGCCGGCGATTCTTTGTTGATGTTTGCCTTTAGAACGGAACTGTTTTTTCTGGCAGGATTGGTTGCGTTCCTCATAGCTCATGCTTTCTATATTCTGTGTTTTCATCATATTAAAACCAGGGAAGATGTTCCGGGTAAATGGCAATGGGCAATTGTGGTAACCATTTATTACGCCTTCATTATGAGCCTGTTACTACCCAATACAGGTAGTATGAAACTGCCGGTTATTCTCTATGGTCTGGTTATTAGTTTTATGCTTTTTGTAGCAGCACTCCTTTACGATTTGCCCGATAATAAAACGGCGCGGTACATATTGTCGGGGGCTTTACTTTTTGTTGTATCCGATTCCCTTCTGGCAATCAATAAGTTTCACCACAAATTTGAACAGGCTGGGTGGATGGTTATGGCTACCTACCTGGCCGCTCAAGTTCTTTTGGCACAGGGTATTATCAGGTATATCGCCAGTGCAAACCAGAAAAAAGACCCTGCAAATTAATTATCTGCGGCATCCAGAATCGTAATCTCAAAAGGGAATACGAAACTGGCCTGGGTGTCTAACTGGTATTTTAGCTGTTTTTCCAAATAAACGAGTTCCTCCTCTTTTGGAAAATCGTTTTTAGAAATAAAAAGTGAAATGGAAACTACCCGCATCGTACCTTCTTTCAGACCCGGTTGAATTTTCATTATCTTTTCTACGGCTACCCGTTTCAGTTTGGGACCAAAAAGTTGATAGCACAGCAGTTTTATATCCTCAACGCTTATAATTTTTCCTTTTGATGAAAGCTGCCGTACCAGCAATTGTTTTTGTGAATAGTCGCTGAGGCTGTCCATACCGCCAACCGCATTGGTAAGCGCAAAGGTTTGGTTGGTGGTAAGGGTGTGCAGAACGGGGCGCAAAAGGGCAGATGGTTTCAAAAAAGCGGCTTCATCCGGAGAAGAAACCCAAAAAGAAACGGTTATCGTTTCTCCGGCACTTTTTGTGTTCAGCAAAATGTATCGGAAGCTGGGTTTTATGTTTTTAGCCACTTGCATCTGATCTTCAAGCCGCGTTAATATTTTTGACATCTCATTGAGGCGAGAGGCGATAAAATCGTTAGAAGTATGGCTGAAATACGCGCTTTCGTCCTTGATTTGTTCCAACAGGCTCTTAATAGTGTTTCGTACATCGCTACTGCTCTCCTTTTGCACACGAACGGTTCTGATAATCGCTTCTCCTTCAGCCACTTTTTGATCGTCGGAATGGCCATGTACTTTATACCGCATGCCGTTCAGCCCTTCTACCGACTGCACATCCAGAAAGCTGCCCGTTATGGGTAGGGGAATAATATTAATCCATTTGTCTGTTTTAAAGGTTACCGTTTGCAACTTTCTATTAATTACCGGGAACGCGTTGATGCCAATTTGCAGCCTTTCCAAAACCTCCTGAGTAAAAGGACGGCTCAGTTGAACTTTGCAAAAAAGCAGATCCGGTTTCTTTAATTCCTGAACAATTTTTTCCGGCAACCCCATGCAGAAATCATCAGAAAAAGGTTCCAAAACGAGCCCGGTGTTTGCTTCCTCAATCGTAATGAATTGTTCGAAATAAAGCGCCGCAATTTCTTTTTGAATTTTTCGACTGTAACTACTTTCTTTATCAAAGGCATCTTTCAGGCTGGGCAAATACTGGTCGTTTTTGTAATACCCTTTTGAAGTGCTAACAGGGCTGTTATTGATCCAGAGCCTCAAATTTTGTAATGAAAAATAAAAGTGCTTAGCCTCCGAATGTCCTTGCAAGTTGAAAAACAACTGTAAGCCTGCGAGGGTTTCAAGTTTTTCGGGGTTGTTCAAAACCAAAAAGATTTCCTGCCCTAATGATGGGCTTTGGTTTTCATAAATCAGAGATCTTTTCCCATCGGGTTGGTATTTATATACTTTATTTCCTATTCGGAGATACGCAATACTGGTTTTATGCAATTTTACGTTGCCGATGGGTGTAAAATTTAGCTCGGCTTCTTTGGGAAGGGCTCCGGGTTGTTGGGTTTGAACGATTGTGGCAAAGTTGGTATCGGGTTTTAGGGTACAGGTTTTGTCATTCGGTTGTGCTGACAGAATGCTGGATGCCGGGCGGGATCTTAGCAGAGACTGTGGCAGCATAATCGTGGACAGTTCGTTCAAAAGGTTATCCTGAATGTGTTGAATGCGATAGCCCAAGCCTTCCATTTCTGCCGCAACGGCATCGAACATTAAAATAACCAATGGGTCGAAATTGGATTCGATTTCGTTCTCCGGTACGTTCCAGTGGCTGGCTGCCAGCCGGATCATCCTGTCTTTTATTTGCTCTCGTTTCAATATTCCCATACCCTGTATAAAATTCGTTTATTTAATATAAGTAGGTGTATTAAAAAAACTAACTCAATCTAAAGTAAGCGGCCCAATGAAAAAGCCCGTTTGAAAACTAAAGGGCTCGTTGCTTCTTATAATTTTTCCTTTAATAACAATTTCTACTTTTCGTCGTTGAATAAGACCTTCTCCCATAGACAACATGGCTAATTTAA
>JBDHYK010000021.1:0-23563 GCA_039811305.1 Niabella sp. | reverse complement strand
TGGTGCATGCAAAAACCAAACAAAAATTTGTCAAGGTGGTAACACTATCTAACCAACAGAAAGCCATTCTCAAGGCTTTAAAGTGTAGTGTATAAAATAGGGGTTAAATTTGGGTAATTAGCCAATAAGTCTTCGCCCTTTGGTGTTGTCGGACGTTTGCACTCAAACGATATTTTGAGTTTTCGTTGAACTTCAAGAAGAGTTTCTTTCAGAGCAATATCATCACGGTCTTTACGATAAAAAACATTTTCCGCAAAAAGTATCGTAATAATTAAACCACTTGGCATTGGTTTACTGTCATTTTCAAATTCTCGTTTATCAGCCCAACCTTTCCCATATCGCACTAACTTTCTAAGTTGTGGTTCTTTTTCAGCTAAATCTTTAAACCAATCTGTAAATGCTTTTGGGTCGCTTTCAATCCAACCGTCCCTTTTATGGGCAAGTTCAGGGGTGTTACCATTCTTGTAATAAATAGGTTGGTCAATATTATGTCCGTCAGCAAACAAAGTTCTGATACAAGTATTTTTATCAATCGGGTCTTTATCCGTATGACCTTTAACGGCATCGTAAATCCAATTATGATAAGTAGTCGGGGTTGGTCTGTCCTTTGGCTCTTTGTCGCCAACAAAGTAAATTCCACCATCTACATCATAATAAAGAACCGTTTTTTCTTCATCACCAACTTTTATTTTTCGTGGAATGGGGTTAATGATTGTGTCCATAGACATTGAACCTTGTCCACTAAATTTTGGTTTTGTTTCATTTGGTTTATTTTCATCAAACCACTTTCTAACCTTGTTTCGTAACTCTTTACGAGAACTTTTAAGGCTTTTTCTACGAGCATCGGTCAGCCTTATTTTGCCGTTGTACTCTTCAAAATGTGTATTACGATTTGCCATAGTGTTATTTTTTTATTTTTCGTGATAGAGTGTTTTATTTGTGAATGTTAAGTCTATTTTACCTTTGGTTTGATATGGTAAGCGTTCGGTATAATAGCTGCCAACTAAGTGTTTGCCATTTCCATTATTAATTAATTTCAAAACTTCTGTTCCGTAATGTGGACAAAATCCCAATTCAAAATTCCCTTCGTTTAAATAGTTGTAGATAAGAGAGTATGTACCATCCTTTTCTTTTACAATGCTTGCTTCTATACTTATAGATTTTGACGACATAGTACCATCTTGTTTTTTAGTCCAAGAATTTATTACAATATCAGACCCATTTTGAACGATAACTTTTATGTGTTCCAGCTTATCAGAAACAATTTCACATTTATCATTTCTAAACTCATACAATAATGTGCCTACATATCGTCCTGAAAAATCAGGGATAGAATACATCCAAGAGAATGGTTTAATATTCCACAAATAGCTATTTATCAAGCTGAACAATGTACCTATTAAAGCAAAAACAGATATTGATATTCCCCAATGACTATTTATGTATTTATTTGCCGTCATTAAAGAAACCCCTAAAACAACACAGATAAAGATAAAAGCACTTGGTTTCAAGTAGCGTAAGTTGAATTTTTCCATTTATTCATTTTATGTTATTAGCCCAACAAACAATGTTAATAGCCCCAATCCAAGCCCAATACCAACTTGATTACTATAACTTTTGCGATATTGTACCGTGTTCGCATAATGCTCACAATTAAAATTGCGTAAATTGTAAGGCTTACCAATTAGTTGCATTGTAAGTTGTACAGCAGCGTTTCGCTGATATTGATTTCCTGTAAATCGTTCAACTCTTTTTATTTCGTAACCACCTCTAAAAAGGTAGGCTTCGTTTACAACTTGTACACCTCTGCAAATAGCGTTTTCAATGTATATTCTGTTTCCGTTATTATCTTTACCAAGATAAATAGCGTGGTGCTGTACCATATTTAAACCACTTTTAGGTATTACTAATCGGTCAGCAGATTGTAAAGTTTCTAAGTAAAATTTTCCTTCCATAATTTATCCTTTAATGTTTCGTTGGTCATTTCCAAAACCGTCCTTTTCCCTGATTTTTCCTTCTTTGTTATGAATAACTAATTCCGATTGCTGATTTTTGGCAATCTCTCTTGCTATATCAATAGCCTGTTTTAGAGTAGGCACAATTTTTGTATTCTTTTCGTTGCCTGCACCTTTTACCGCCCAATCTTTTCTGTGCGGTACTACGTGTTGATTTTTTTTCATCGTTATATCTACATTTTTAAAATTATAGTTGCTCCTATTTGCAAAGTTACATAACTTATGCCAAATGATAATTCTATCAATCAAATATGTAAACTGTAAGTTTTGTCATATAATCGGTGAAAATGTTATAATAATAGGGTTTTGTCAGCATGAAAGAATGTCATAGTTAACAAATAGAGGTTAAAAAATGGTATTGTTATTGTGTATTTGTAAACTAAAATCACTACCTTTGCACTATAATTCAAAATAACAATGGAAATGAAAGAGATTTTTTCAGAACGTTTTAAGTCAGCCCGTTTAATGAAAGGTTTTTCATTACAGGATTTGGCTGATGCCTTGGATAATCAGTTATCTCGTCAAGCATTGCATCGTTACGAGAAAGGGGAGGTAATTCCTGATACCGAGAAAATTAACTTGTTAAGCAAGGCATTGGGTGTAAATCCTGATTACTTTTTTAGAAGTACAAAGGTAGAATTGAGTGAAATTGAATTTCGTAAGTTGAGTAGAATGCCACAAAAAGAGGCTTCTATTATCAAGGAAAAAACCAAAGAGTATCTTTCACGATATTTAGAATTGGAAGAAATTTTAGGCTTGGGTATTGAATTTAAAAACCCTTTAAAAGGTATCGGAAATGTTACTACTTACAGCCAAGTGAACGAAGCAGCAAAAAAAATAAGGGCAGAGTGGAATTTAGGGAATGGAGCTATTTTTAATGTTGTTGAACTTTTAGAAGACAATAATATTAAAGTTGTCGATTTGAGGGTTAATGATGATTTTGACGGTTTGCAAACCTTTGTAAACGACAACATTCCTGTTGTGGCATACAATGCCAACAAAATAAACAAGCCCGACAGAATACGTTTTACTCTTTTACACGAGTTAGCACACTTGCTATTAGAATTTGGCGATGTAACCGAACGACAAAAGGAAACCTTATGTCATCAGTTTGCAGGAGCAATGTTATTGCCAGAAGATACCATTAAAGCTGAATTGGGCGAGCATAGAAATAAACTTTCAATTAACGAGTTGGGTAATATCAAAAAACAATACGGTATCTCAATGCAAGCGATTGTTATGAGAGCCAAAGACTGTGGTATTATCAACGACCACTATACCAAACAATTCTTTTTCATCATCAAACAAATGAATTGGAAAGTAGATGAACCTGTTGAATATAGCGGTGCAGAAGAATCAAACCGTTTTGAGCAACTTTTATTTCGTGCGTTGGTTGAAGACCAAATTTCAATGTCAAAAGCAGCCTCTTTGAACAACCAAACTTTGGCAGATTTCAGAAAGGAACACCAAATGGCGTTTTAATTTCATAACCCCTTTATGCTAAGATATGAAAGTGAAAATTGCCGTTACCGATGCTAATATTTTTATTGATTTGTACGACTTGGGATTGACAAAATCCTTCTTCAATCTTGAATTAGAAGTACATACAACTTCCGCAGTATTATTTGAGTTGTATTCCGAACAGCAGGAAATTCTTCAAGCCTATCAGTCTGTTGGTAGGCTTTCTGTTCACAATTTACAGGAACAAGACTTTATTGAAATTTACAATGAGAATTATCAAAAGTCTTTATCAGAAGCCGACAAATCTGTTCTGCACGTTGCCAATAAAATAAATGCTTGCGTTTTGAGTAGTGATAAAACGCTTCGGAATTGTGCCAAAAACAAAGAAATTGAATATCACGGTATGATTTGGATTTTTGACAAATTCGTTGAAACATCCACTTTAACCCGAAAAGAAGCAAGGAATAAATTGAAACAACTTGTAGCAACTAATTTCCTTTTTCGGAACAATCAAAAATTAGTTGAAGAAATTGATAAACGATTAAAACTTTGGAAGTAGCTATCATAATTGGGACACTCTACGGACGACAGCGAAGCCCAGCTGCCAACATATAAGGCTTAAACGCGTGTAGCGAAGCGGAACAGCGGTTTTACTTCGGCAAGCTTTACTTCGGCAAGCTCAGTATTCTTGTTGATCCCGATATGGAAGACATCGGGACGTAGCTAGACCGTTGTTATGGGGTTTTTAAAGTTTATTGGGTGTTCCTTGCTGTGGTTTTGGGGTGGCAGCGAGTGGGTTTTGAAAGTTTTATCGGCTTGATTTTTCTTTAAAACGGGTGCGGTCTTTTATTTTATCTGCCGGTTTTTGTTCAACAGGCGGTTTGGCAATATGGCGGGCGAAGAATGTATGCTCACCTTTTGTTCGCTATTCGGCTTCGGTTCCAGCCGACGGATAACGCCGGGCAATAGAATAAACAATGAACTTTTAATTATAAATTTAGCAGCGGCGCCAGGCAGACGGAACACAGAATACCGCCACATCGCCAATGCTTCAACGTTGTAGCTAAGCCTATTGAACTCAAATTTTGCAGTAGAATCATGTACCTGTCTACGAAGGCATTTTTTAAACCCTATTTTGTGTATAATTAATTGATAAACAAATTGTTATTTATATGAAATTCAACTGCTTTGCAGTTGAAACAATAGGAAAAACATAACATTTTGTGCCTATTGCAGAATCTGGGTTGAACTTAGAACAGGAATTTCTATCCGAAAGTTTATAGACGATACGAAATAAGTAGTTGCTGGTGAGATCCTAAACCAAATCACCAACAAAATAGTTACTGTAAAAGCCAAATCACGACTAAAATGGAAGAAATTATGGCGAAATTACTCGCACCGTACTAAAAGGGACAAGTCGTGAAAAAAGATAAACGGAACACATAACTCATGTTTGTTTTTCCGTTTATAGTCATCAATTTAGAAAAACAGGCTCTTTTATTAATCCGGATAAATTCGCTATAAAATCCCATCATTTTGTGTTCCATTTTAGATGCTTTTCAATAGAAAAAAGAAAAAAATAATAATTTATTAAATTTTTCAAATATATTGAAAATGATACTATCTTTATAAACCAAAACCATCAACCACAATTATTCGCCTGCAAATTTTTGTTTTATTTGTTTTTTATAATTTTTTTTATAACATATTAAATACATTAAAATGAACACGCAAAAGATTTTAATTGCCGGAATAGTTGGCGGCATTTTTTCCTTTTTATTGGGCTTTTTAGTTTTTGGGTTCTTACTCAAAGATATGGATCCGGGAGGCTTTGCAGCAATATTGCGTCCCGAAGAAGATTTTATACTCTGGTCAATGCTACTTTCAAATATTTTTTGGGCTTTATTGTGCAGTTACATATTTGTCAAATGGGCTAATATCAACACACTGCAGGGAGGCGCAGTGGCTGGCGCTATTATCGGTTCGCTTGCTATAGCTAGTGTTGATTTTGGAATGTATGCAACTACTACTTTGTTTACTCTTCAGAGTGTAGCAATAGACATCGTAATCAATATAGGCATGGGTGCTTGCGTAGGTGGTTTTATCGGATGGTGGCTTGGATGGCGGTCTAAAAAATAAATGAGCCCCTGTGTTTTCGTCCGTTTTTTTAGTCCTTCACCCACTCGGCGTAAGAATTTTCGGTCTCATACACCCGAATCTGAACCACTTGAATAACGGGGGGCATATTTTTAGTAAACACTTCTTTAGCGTATAACAAAATATTTTCAGCAGTAGGCTCAAAATCCCAAACTATTAAATTCTCGTGGGTCACGATTTCGGGGTGAGCGGCAATATAGTCTTTAGACAGGACTAATTTATGATCCAGGGTTTCCACTATTTCAAGGCCAGCTTTTTTCAAATCCTTAAAATCAATTAGAAAGCCAGGAGCCGGTATATAATCATTACAGGGCGCTTGGGCTGCCACAGTTACGTGTAGCACATAAGAATGGCCGTGAATATTTTTGCACTGCCCGTTGTAACCATGTATCGCATGGGCGGTTTCAAAACGAAAGACTTTTGTTAACTTGATCATTCACTCTTCTTTAAAAAATTCAACTGCAAAAATACTCATTCGCCTGAGTAAAAATAAAAAATATCCCTAAATAGTTCGTTTGGATGTTTCCTTCTTTTTTTGATGTGCAGGAAACGAACGAAAACGAGTGCGAAGTTTTTATCGCTTTAATACTCCCTTTGTGCTTAACTTTGAGCCCGATTTAGCCCATTATTATAATTTACTGATTGTTTCTTCTAAATCACCTTTCTTAAACTAGTTCTATGAGCAAAAAAATAGTAACATTTGGAGAAATTATGTTGCGGTTGGCTACGCCCGGTTACGAGCGGTTTGCCCAGGCCTCGTCTTTTGTAGCCACTTTTGGTGGTGGTGAAGCCAATGTAGCCGTATCTTTGTCTAACTATGGACTACAAACCGAATTTGTAACCCGCCTGCCTCAGAACGATATTGCTGAAGCCTGCTTGATGACACTTCGTAAATATAATGTTGGCACACAGCATATTTTGCGGGGAGGCGAACGAGTAGGTATTTACTTTTTAGAAACGGGCGCTGTTGCACGAGCCAGCAAAGTGGTTTACGATCGGGCGCACGCTTCTATTGCCACCATTGAACCCGGCATGGTAAACTGGCGGGAGGTATTGAAAGATGCGGCTTGGTTTCACTGGACGGGTATAACACCGGCTCTCTCACAAGGTGCTGCCGATGCGTGTCTGGAAGCAATAAAAGTGGCCAATGAGTTGGGAATAACCGTATCTACCGATTTAAACTATCGAAAAAACCTATGGAAATATGGCAAAAAAGCTTCAGAAATTATGCCGGAGTTAGTAGCCGGTTGCGATGTGATATTAGGCAATGAAGAAGATGCCGAAAAAGTTTTTGGCATCAAACCCGAAGGTTTTGATGTAGCACATACAGGAGGCGAAGTTGATGCTGCCGAGTTTGAATCTGTGTGCAAACAACTAATGGTAAAATTTCCCCGGGCAAAAAAAGTGATCATTACACTTCGTGGATCGGTCA
Organism: Niabella sp.; assembly: GCA_039811305.1. Lineage (GTDB taxonomy): Bacteria > Bacteroidota > Bacteroidia > Chitinophagales > Chitinophagaceae > Niabella. The sequence continues at coordinate 16,498 of JBDHYK010000021.1, read as the reverse complement.
ACGCCAATCACAATACCTGGGGAGGCGTTTTGTATAGCAACGGAATTTTATATCAATCAGCACGATACGATATTACCCATATTGTAGATCGGGTGGGCGGCGGCGATTCTTTTATGGGCGGCCTCATCTATGGGCTGCTCACATACACTCAGGACGATCAAAAAGCGCTTGACTTTGCAGCAGCCGCATCCTGCCTGAAACATACCATTTATGGGGACTTTAACATGGTAACGGTAGCAGAAGTAGAAACTCTGATGAAGGGCGACGGGAGTGGCAGGGTGTCCAGATAAGTTTTTTCCTTTTCAGAAAACAACGATATTATAGTAACTTGTCGCAACTTTAAAAATTTTTTATGCGATTCAACAAAATTCAGGTACTCACCGTAATTTCTCAAACAGGCCTGGTACCTGTATTCTATCATCACGATGCCGAGGTAGCCAAAAATGTTCTGAAAGCCTGTTATGACGGGGGCATCCGGGCATTTGAATTTACGAACCGTGGAGATTTTGCGCAGGAAGTGTTTGCAGAGCTTATAAAATATGCTGCTCGTGCGTGTCCGGACATGATTGTAGGCATTGGTTCTGTGGTAGACGCACCCACTGCTGCAATCTATATTCAAATGGGAGCAAATTTTGTGGTGGGTCCTTTGTTTAATCCCGACGTGGCCAAACTTTGCAACAGAAGGTTAGTACCTTACGCTCCGGGCTGTGGTTCGGTTTCCGAAGTTGGTTTTGCTCAGGAAGCCGGCTGCGACCTGTGCAAAATATTTCCGGCGGGAAATGTAGGTGGACCTTCATTTGTAAAAAATATTAAAGGGCCAATGCCCTGGTCTATGCTGATGGTAACCGGAGGCGTAGAACCCACGAAAGAAAACCTTACCGCCTGGATTAAAGCCGGAGTGACCTGTGTGGGTATGGGCTCCAATTTGTTCCCTTCGGACATAATAAAAGCTGCTAATTGGGAGTTCATTACCCAAAACTGTAAAGAACTACTTTCCTTTGTAGAAGCGGCCCGAAAATAATTTATTTACCCCTTTTTAAAATTGTTTGCCAATGCACCAATTTACAGCCAATCAAAAGATAACAAATTACCGCTGGGTAATTGTAGCCTTATTGTTTTTTGCAACCACGGTCAATTATTTAGACCGGCAGGTACTATCGTTGTTGCAACCCATGCTCGAAGAAGAGTTTCACTGGACCGACAGTGATTACGGTACCATCACCGCTATTTTTTCCTTAGTATATGCTATTTCCATGCTTTTTGCAGGAAAGATCATTGATAAAATGGGAACAAAAAAAGGCTATGCCTGGGCAATAATCATCTGGTCCATCGGTGCCGCAATTCATGCGCTCAGTGGTGTGGTAACTGAAGCCCTGGTTGGCTTGCCAAATGCCGATGCTTTAAGGGCAGTAGCGAAAGGTTCCGATTTAGCTGCGCAAATATCCATGATAAGCGTTATGGCATTTACTTTTTGTCGGGTAGTACTTGCAATAGGCGAAGCGGGCAACTTCCCCGCTGCTATAAAGGCCACAGCAGAGTATTTTCCTAAAAAAGATCGGGCTTTTGCAACGGGTATCTTTAACTCCGGGGCAAATGTTGGCGCTATTTTAGCACCACTTACCGTGCCGGTAATGGCCGAGATATGGGGATGGGAAATGGCTTTTATCGCAGTAGGCCTCATTGGCTTTGTATGGCTGGGCGTTTGGGTGTTTTACTATCATCCACCCGAGAACAATCCTAAAATGAATGAAGCAGAAAGTGCTTATATCAACCAGGACGAACTTACAGAGGCCAGCGAAGCACCTTCGACAGAGAACGATGGCAAAAGAATCACATTCGGACAAGCCATGCGCTATAAACAAACCTGGTTATTCATTGTGGGCAAGTTTCTTACAGATGGCGTTTGGTGGTTCTTTTTGTTTTGGACGCCGGCTTACCTTAAAGCCCAATACAATATGAGCGGTACCGATATTGCCTGGCCGATTGCTATCCTTTACACGATCACCGTATTTGGTTCTGTGTATGGAGGTAAATTTCCAACTTATTTTATTAATAAAGGCATGAACCCTTATGCAGGCAGAATGCGCGCCATGCTGATTATTGCGGTTTTCCCTTTAGTTGTATTGGTAGCTCAGCCCCTGGGATATATTTCCTATTGGGTTCCTGTGTTGTTAATCGCTGTTGGAGCATCCGCACACCAGGCCTGGTCGGCTAATATTTTCTCCACAGTGGGCGATATGTTCCCCAAAAAAGCAGTGGCCACTATCACCGGTATCGGCGGTATGGCTGGGGGTATTGGATCTTTCTTCATAAATAAAGGGAGTGGTATGTTATTTACCCATGCCGACGAAACCCAAATGCAATTTTTGGGTTTTACCGGAAAACCCGCCGGTTACTTTATTATTTTCATTTTCTGTGCTATTGCTTATTTGCTAGCCTGGATTATAATGAAATCATTAGTGCCCAAATATAAACTGATTACTGACTTGTAACCACGGATTTCAGCAGGGTTGGCACGGAAGGTTCTAACCATGCAATCCCTTTGGGCTTACTTAATAATTCTTTATGTATGCCGGTTCCGGCTCTACGCAAATTCTACATCCTTTTGTTATTGAACAATTAGGGCGTAGAATTTGCTTTTTTCCCGCTGGTCGTTGCTTATCTGTTTAATAACCCAGCCAAAACAGATAAGGAAGTTGGAGGACTAAAGTGTTACCCTTACTTCATGTTTTAGTCCATCATCAATTAATGTAATATAGTTTTCTTTAACCAGAGCCCCATCAACACGATAAACGGTTTCACCGGTTTTGTGTTCATTATTTACTATGAGATGGTAAAATGTGCGTTCTCCCACACGATAGTTAATTTCAAAGTCCTGCCAGTCATCGGGCACACATGGGTTCAGGTACAATTTTTCTGCCTCCCTTCTTAATCCTAAAATATATTGCAAAGCTAACTGGTAGGTCCATCCGGCAGATCCGGTGTACCAGGTCCATCCACCACGTCCCTGGTGAGGCGCCACTCCGTACACATCGGCTGCCATTACATAGGGCTCCACTTTATACTTTTTTACAGCCTGAGCGTTTAAAGCATGATTTACGGGATTGGTCATACTAAAAAGCTCCCACACCGTTTTATTATCTTTCATTTTTGCAAAAGCCATCATGGCCCATACGGCAGCATGAGTATATTGACCCCCATTTTCTCTCACTCCCGGAACGTATCCCTTTATGTAACCGGGATTAAGGCTCGACTTATCAAAAGCAGGATCCAGCAGCTTGATAAGGCCATTGTTCCGATCTACCAGGAACTTATTAAGAGAATCCATGGCCTTCTGAGTACGTTCTGCTGTGCCCACACCCGAGAGCACACTCCAACTCTGAGAGATAGAGTCTATGCGGCACTCTTCATTTTGTTTGGAACCTAACGGTGTGCCGTCATCAAAATAGGCGCGACGATACCATTCACCATCCCATGCATTTGCATTGATGTTCTTACTCAATTTTTCTGCCTCCGTTTTGCAAAGGATCGCAAACTCAGCATCTTTTTGGGTTGCTGCAAGGAGTTCAAATTTTCCTAAAATCTCATACAGGAAAAAGCCCAGCCAAACGCTCTCTCCTTTGCCCAACTCGCCTACTTTGTCCATGCCATCGTTCCAGTCGCCACTACCCATTAGGGGTAAGCCGTGAATTCCGAATTTCAACCCAAATTTAATGGCGGCTTTACAGTGGTTGTACAGGGTTTCCCAATGGTTTAGAAATACAGGCAGATCATAGTACGATTCCTCATCGGGTCGCAACTGGCGGCCTTCGATAAATGATACGTATTCGTCTAAGATTTTTTCATCCCCTGTTGCTTCAATGTACCGTGCAGCAACAAAGGGCAACCATAGATAGTCGTCGGAGCAGGTGGTTCGCACACCACGCCCACCCGGCGGGTGCCACCAGTGTTGCACATCTCCTTCTTTAAACTGACGGGATGCTGCCAGAAGAATATGAGCTCTTGCTAATTCCGGTGTGGTATGCAACAGCGCCAGCACATCCTGCAATTGATCTCTAAAGCCATAAGCGCCTCCACTTTGGTAAAAGCCGCTTCGGCCCCATAAGCGGCAGGCTAAGGTCTGGTACACCCACCAACCATTGGTCATTACATTCATTGCTTCATCGGGTGTGCGTACATATACAGCGCCAAGTATCTGGTTCCATTGATTATGAATTTTTGTTTGGGCCTGATGAGCTACTTCGCTACCCTTCATCCGGCGCACTCTTTCACGAACATCCTGCTCATTGATACCTGTTCCCAACCGAAAGATAACTTCTTTTTCTTCCTCTTCAAGCAATTCCAACTTTACCATAATGGCGGTGCAGGGATCTATTCCCGCGCCTGTTTTGCCAGAAAGTTTCTCACGCCGCATGGCATCGGGGTTCGCCAGTGTACCATTTCTTCCAATAAACTCAATACGATCGCAAGTGAAGGACTTTTCCGAGCTGTCGGTATCAAAAAACACAACATTCTCTCCAAAAGACGCATCATACCGATTGCGGACAAATAGCACATTCGTTTCAAAATCTGTTTCGCTGAATACGTGCATACCGGTTTTAGGTGAGGTTTCACCAAGCACCCACTCCATATAACCTGATACTGATAGCTTTCTTTCGCGTGCTGAATAGTTTTTTATTTTCAGTACGATATATTTCACGGGCTCAACAGCATCTGCGTACACCCACATTTGCGTCCAAACCCCATCATTGATATGCTCAAAGACGGTGTAGCCAAATCCGTGGCGGGTGAGGTAGGGCAATTTGCCTGGCACGGGTAAAGGTGTTGGCGACCAGAATTGTCCGTTTTCTTCATCGCGGATATAGAAAGCTTCTCCGCAACCATCCGTTATCGGATCGTTTTTCCAGGGTGTGAGCCGGAAGGCGTGCGCATTGTCAACCCAGGTATAAGCCGACCCACTTTCAGACACAACCGTACCGATATGTGAGTTGGCGATCACATTTACCCAGGGCGCCGGAGATTGTTTTTCGTTATCGGAAAGGATCATATATTCTTTCCCGTCTTGTGTAAAGCCACCTGTTCCGTTGAAAAAGATGAGATTATCGGGCAGGGATACTTTTTGAGCGAGGTCGGGCTGATAGGCGTTGCCATTGGTTTTAAGTGGTGGAGGCAATGCCCTTGCCTGCTTGCGTTTGCTCATTTGCTCGGCAAGAGTACCATCATTATCGTTGAATATCAGCCGGGCTACCGTTTGAAACAATATCCGATCCTCATTGGATATCTGATCTCCCCAGCGTACAAAAATACCTCCCGGCTGATCCATTGCGGCACCGCTCGTAGCATTGATAAAGCCTAAGATCTGATCGTGGAAAAGCTGGCGATAGGATCCATAGTCTTCGTTCCAGATTACAAGATCCACCTGCAAACCTTTTAGCCTCCAGTAAGAATGTGCACGAATCAATTGTTTCACAAAATCTAAATTATCACTATCATGCACCCGTACCAGCACGATGGGTAAATCGCCCGATATTGCATAGCTCCACAAGCCGGACTGGCCCTTGGTATTGCTTTTAATTATAGAAGACTCTGCCCTATGCAAGTGATTAGCGTAAAGAATAGAACCCGCCATTACATTATACAACTGAGCATCTGCTTCGGTACCATTAATTTGCCGCAGCAATACCTGACTGTGTGTCCAGGAGAGTTCGAAAGCCCGGTTTTTCAGGTGCCGATCCTGGTATTTCGCAATAAGGTTGTTACATATATCCTGTGTTTCTGCAATACCCATTACCAGGTCAAAGGTTGCTGTTTGTTTTGGGTTGAGTGTAATTTTATACCGAATGGCAACAATGGGATCCAGCACAGAACCCTGACTGCCAGAAAGAAGTCCGTCTTGTTCCAGTGCGTGGGGTGCCTGTACCGAACGGGTTCGCCCGATAAATTTAGCCCGATCTGTTTCAAAAGAAGCCTCCAGTAGGGTAGCGCCGTTCAGGGTCATCATGTGAAACATGGAGGGCACTTCTTCATCGCGTTTGCGAGGGCGACGGGTGCAACTGATAGCGCCCCAATGTTCATGTACTGCTGTTTGTACAAAAAGGTTGCTGAATGCGGCATGGGCTTCATCGGCAGCCTGCGAAGCAAGCACTACCTCACAATAACTGGTTACCTCAATCGTTTTTACCGTTTTGCTCTTGTTGATAACCTTTACCCTCCTGATTTCAACATCATCTTCTGGAGACACCACCATGTCGGTGCGGGTTTCAAAATCCTCATCCATGCGTTTAAACTCCACATGGCCTTGTGAAAAAATCGCTTCGTATTCTTTGGGCTTTTTTAATGTGGGCTGATAGGTGTTGGACCACACCCTTTTTGTGTCCAGATCTTTGATATAACAGAACATGCCCCAATTATCGCGCGTAGTATCTTCTCTCCAACGACTCAGTGCTAAACCCTTCCAGCGGCTATATCCACCACCCGCATTCGTAATAACTACCTGATACCGGCCATTGGACAAAATTTGCACTTCGGGCACGGGTGTGTGCGGTGTTTTAATAACTCTCATGAACGGATCCAGACCAGAGAACTGGTGCACATCGCTGGGATCTTCGGTATGCGAATACAATATTGTTGCCCGAGGCGCTCGTTCTTGTAATAATAACAAGGCAGACTGAAACTGCGGATCACGCTCAAAACGCTGTTGCATTTTTTCCCCCAACAATAAACTGGCAAGTGCTAAGAACCCCATCCCTTGATGGTGAACCATAAAAGACTTTATCAACACGTGCTTATCTCCCCGTGGCATGCGGGATGCAGTGTAATCAATCGCTTCATAAAAACCATATCTTCCTGTAAATCCTTTTTCTGACAAATTCATAAGGTTATCACAAGCTGGCACAGGGGATACTAAAAGAGCCAACATTGAGGCATAGGGCGCTACCACTAATTCCTCTCCTAAGCCTCGTTTCAAACCAAGCCCAGGAACACCAAACGATTGGTATTGATAATTAAGAGCGGCATCTATCAGGTTATAGGCCGATTCAGAAATACCCCAGGGTACATTCCTGGCAGCAGCATAATCTATCTGGTTTTTAACTACTGCATGGCTGGTATGGTCTAACAAGGTTCCTTCGAAGGTGGGCATTAAAAGTTGAGGCATCAGGTACTCAAACATAGAGCCACTCCAGGAAAGCAAAACGGGCGCACTGCCATTATTCGTAATCAGCCGCCCTAAAGCAAACCAACTTCCCTGGGGCACTTTTCCCTGTGCAATTGCCGTGAAAATTCCCAGCCTTGCTTCCGAAGCTAACATGTCGTAATAGCTCTTGTCCTTTACTTCATCGCTGGCGTTATACCCAATGCGGAACAGGTGGTTCGACTTGTTAAACAGAAAATCGTATTCTACATCTGCAAAACCTGCGCACTCGTTGATCAACTGTTCTAACGAGCTGAGTTGTTCGAGGGCGTGTCGAGCACCTAATTTAACATCTGCCATCACCGACACCAACCAGGAACTGTCGAAGTTGCTGTTGGCCTGCTGTAAATAAGTTTCTATTACCGGCACAAGAACCTGTTCGTATTGTTCTATATCGGTAAGAGAAGGAATCTTGTTCAGCACTTCAAGTTCGGGATAGCTATCGGGAATGGGAAGTCGTTGCACCCAAGGTGTAAGTCGTTGAAAATCACTATGTATTGTAGTAAGATGCGTATCCAACTTCTCCAGCCATGAGACACCTTCCTCATTATCTGCCAAATCGGCATTCCTTCTAAGTAAATTGATCTCGTTTAAAATTACCCCTAAGGCATTGATTGTCTCAAAGAGACTTTCGATTGGTGTGCTGCAAAAGTTCTCAGTCAGGACTTCTAAATTATTAAAAGCTGGTTGTTGCTCTTTGTTGTAAACGCTCTTTGCTACAGTTAGGGTATCCGTTAGTCCACGATAAAAACGGGGATTAAAAATTTTTTCTTCCTGAAACTCAATAAGCCCCTGGCGCAGTACCAAAAAACTGGCAATAAGGTTGCCACTATCTACTGTGGAAACATAACGGGGGTTGAGAGGTACTAAAGAAATCGTATCGTACCAGTTATAGAAATGTCCTTTATAACGTTCAAGACTGTTCAAAGAAGCAAATGTTCTTTTGAATTTCTCTATTAGATGATTGAGAGAAATATACCCGAAATCATAGGCCGAAAGACCGGAAAGCAGCGTCAATCCAATATTCGTCGGCGACGTACGATGGGCTATCACCTCTCGGGGTTGCAATTGATAATTATCGGGTGGTAACCAGTTTTCCTGTTCGGTTACAAAATCTTCGAAATAGGCCCAGGTTTTGCGTGCAGTTTGGTGTAGAAAATCATTTTGCCTTTCCGACAATCTGGTTTGTTTTCTTTTTCCCGGCTTACTCAGGAACCAGGCCCAAAAAGGAGCTGTAAACCAAAGTAATAATACAGGCAAAGCAACCCATATAACCTGCGGTGAAAAATATAAAATCAACGCCACACTGATCGCTACAACCATAGGGTTTACCCACATAAACGCATAACTATCGCCAATTCCTTTTTCTTTTTTCGAGCGTTGTGCTGCAGAAGGAGTCCATTCTAAAAGCCTTTTCCCGGAAACAAGCATACGCCAATTTGAAAGCAGGATTGCATTCGTGTTTTTGAACGCCTCAAAAGGAAGTACCGAAATAGTAAACAAGATGTGAGAAAGATTCAATCTCAACCCAGTAACAACGTCTTCTATATGCGACCTGCTATCAATATCCCTCGATTTATGGAATAAATGCCAAAAGGAAGCTACCAGCGGCGTAAAAAACCAGATAGACAAAATAGCTACTGTCCAAAGCAAGGGTTTAGGAAGAAATGTCCATGAAATTATAAACAGCAGCAGGGCGGTAACCGGCACCAAACTTCGCCTGAGGTTGTCAAATATTTTCCAGCGCGACAGCCCTGTAAGGTAGTTTTTAGTGAGCTTCTTGTTCTTATCCGGCACCCAGGGAAGACCCCAACTGGCAATTTGCCAGTCGCCACGAATCCAGCGGTGGCGTCGGGCAACATCTGCCCAATAGGTTGCTACATAATCTTCAAATAACTGCACATCGGTAAGCAGACCTGCTCGTACATAGGTACCTTCAATCAGGTCGTGGCTAAGAATTCGGTTTTCGGGAAAGCGATCGCCCAATACTTTTTCAAACACATCAATATCATAAATACCTTTACCAACGAAGGAGCCTTCGAAAAAAAGATCCTGATACACGTCTGATACTAATTGAGTATAGGGGTCGAGGCCCGAATCGTTGGAATGCATTTTCATATAGAGCGAGCTGCTGCTTTTGGGCAAACTAACTGCGGTGCGGGGCTGCAACAGGCCATAACCTTCTACTACCCGGTTTTGCTTTACATCTATCACCGGTTTGTTGAGGGGGTGCGCCATTGTGGCAATTAATTTCCAGGCGGCTTCCCGAGGGAGTTGCGTGTCGGCATCTAGTGTGATGATATATTTAACGTGCTTAATTTTTTCTGTGTTCCCAACAATTAAGGAGAAATCATCGTACCCGGTATCGCGCAGCAAACTGTTTAACTCGCCCAGCTTACCCCGTTTGCGCTCGTGCGCCATCCAAACGAGTTCCCGGGGGTTCCATTTTCGAGGGCGGTGAAACAGATAAAACTTTTGTACCCCCCAACGGTTGTATTTTGTATTTAAATCATCAATCAATCTTTTTGCATAATTCAACAAATAATCATCGTTGGGCATTTTTTCCTTTGGAGCGTCGGCAAAATCTGTAAGCAGGGCAAAATAAAGATTGTCTTCCGAGTTGGCAAGAAACCGTATCTCAAGTTCTTCCACAAGTTCTTCCATGCTGCCCGTGCTGGTAAGCATGCAGGGAACAGCCACTAAAGCACTGTTCTCTTCTGGAATGCCTTCAGAATAATCCATTTTGGGCAGCGGTTTGGGCGATACTATAATTGTGGAAATCCAATTCACAAATACCGTAAGCAACTGACTCAAGGCCACAAAACACAATACCCCCACGAAGGCAGATAATCCTGTCCAAACTCCCTGGCGCCATAGTAGTATTGCAGCAACGGCACTTAAAACCAGGGTAAACAGGAATATAGACCCGGCATAGGAAAATATTCTGTTGTACTTCAAAATACTTTTTAACTTGTCGCGAAATGAAAAATCAAACCCCGATTTTTCTACCAATTGTCTTTTGCCGGCATCATCCACCAAAAAATAACCCACATGGTGTTGGCGCTGGGGTTTGTTTTGTTCCCTGGCGTTTTGTGCCAGACCGATCGCTATTTGCGCAATCTCATATTCTGGTTTTCCACTTTTTTTACTGGCCCATTCGATTATATGACGATACTGGTCGCGGGTACTAAAATCCATTTTGCCGTACAGCCCCTCAAGATCGGTTCTTAAAATTTTTTCTACAACGCTTACACTTTCTACAAATTCGCGCCAGTCGGTATTTTTAATTAACCGGATGCTCTCAATACTATTGCGGATAGACACCTGATCGGTAGCTTGCTTCTGGTTTTCAGCAATAATGAGTTCTTCAGAGCTGGTACCTCTTTCCAAAAGTGTTTGTTCCAACAAGGTTAGTGGTATGGCCAGGTTTTGTCCTTTTCCTTGAAGGCAACGTATAAATTCTGCTACAAAAGCACTGGTATAGTTAATATCGGCTTTGGCCATGTCTGCCAGTACGATAATGATGTCGGTGGGTTTTTTTTGTACAATATCCAGTAGCCGGTTGCTCCAAAAGGTAGCGAGGTTTTTATCAGCCCGGTCGGCAGCCACATGGGTTGCTATGCGACGGATATTTTCAAGAATACCCAGGCGAAGCATAATGGGTACGGCCCAAAGCTCGCCTAATGTTAGTTTTTTCTCGGATTGATACCCTTTGATAAAGGTGCTTACATTATTCACATCTACACGCCCGTCGTTATGAGCAATAATTTCAAGGGCTATATCATACACGCGTGGCAGCCCTTCAGATTTTCCTTTGGCAAGTATGGGCAGCGTTTGGCTGTACTGTTTGGGAAGATGTTTTCGGGCTAAAACAATCTGTTCTTTTATTAAATAAAAATTATCCAAAAACCATTCGCTGGCGGGTGCTATGGGCAACTTTTCGGTTACTGCAGCCACCAATACGCTATGAACTTCAAGAATCGTTTCTTCATTATCATCTAAGCGGCTTAATACCCTGTCGGGTTGTTTGTCTTTTACAATCGCATGCGATTTGGCCACCCGGGCCCCGTGCTGCTCCATTTGCGCATTGCTGTAAAGCTCTGCCCGAAAGGGCGCTTCCGTTGGTGTCTCTCCCTGGCCATCGGGTAAAAAGATGTTCTTCATCTGCTTTACAAGATCATCTACTGGTTTGGTAATATTCATATTTCAATCTGATTGTGAAAGTTTAATTTAATGAAGCATCACAATGTAACAAATTTAACACTTTAAATACTAACAGCCTTCGTAGGTAAACGCAAGGACAGGTTTATTTTGCACTTTGCGCTTTAATGGATCCCCCTTACCTTTGGGCGTTCTTTGGTTATAACGACAATACGATTGCTGATACTATCAAAGTGATCAGCCAATTTTATTATTTTGGTTCTATTGATATTCATAAAAAAAACAGTTGTTTAAGACAATCATATTTGCATTTTTTTACTTTGTTATCACAGGTGCGGTATTAGGGCAATCGGGTAACAATGACAGCGTTATTTTTGAAAAAGCCAGGTATAATACCTTGCAGGTGTACCATCAATTTATGGGAAATCAGGCAAGTTTGTATAATGGCTATCGTTACAATGATTACAGATACCTCTACAGTTCGGGAATACCTTTTTTAGATACCACCGTAATGACAAGGGGAACTATTGTCTTTAACAACGTTTTTTATGAGAATGTGTTAATGATGTTTGATGTTTTTAAAGAAAAACTGATTGTGGCCACCCCCGGAAGTTATAATATGGTTGAGTTGGCATCCGATAGAGTGGCCGAATTTACTCTATTGAACCACCACTTTAAAAAATTTAAGGCTCAAAATGGTAAAAGCCAAATTCCATCCGGTTTTATAGAAGTGTTATTTGAGGGTGTCGGACACAGGATATACAAAAAGCATATAAAAGTGCAGCGGGAAGACCTTTCGGGCAGGAAGCTCATCTATAGCATGGAAGACCGTTTTCAATATACTGTTCAAAACGGAAATAAATTCTATCGTATCAAAAACAAAAGAGTTTTGCTAAAGGCCTACGCAGACAATAGACAGGAACTCAGAGGGTTTCTCAGAAAGTCTCATTTTCAATTCAAAACAAAAACAGATAAACAATTAAAGGAAATAGCTGCCTATATGGAAACCCTTAATGCTCAATAAGACCCGGAAATAGTTATTCATTGAAACGTTTTTTAAATATAGTCTCTCTATTTGCCTTACTGTTGTTGCAGCAACAGGCGGTAAAAGCACAAACGCCCTATCCACTTATAACCGGCGATTTTATTGGGCTAACTACCACACAGGTATTGGTATCTTTAGAGCAACAAACCGCCTATCGTTTTTACTATGATAGCACCCATTTTGACACAAGTAAAGTGAACCTGTCTGTTAAAGCCCTGCCTTTGCCCCAGGTGCTCGACAAATTGTTTTACGACAGTAATTTTGGATACTCGTTTGACAATAAAAACAATCTATTTATAAGTAAGGGCATTATTGTGCTCACCAGTTTGCCTTCGGGGTTCTACAGTTCAAATTCTGTTCTGCCCAAAGACAGTTCTATCACGCCGCACGAAGAGCCTGCGCTAATAACAAAAAGCGATGACAAAGTTTATACCATTGGGCAACATACCGCAGAAACTTCTGCCGGAAAACACATTCTTAACGGGTACATTAAAGATGCAAAAACAGGTGAGCCTGTAATTGGCGCATCGGTGCAATTGATGGGTTCATCTATCGGAACCTCTACCGATCAGTATGGGTACTTTACAATGATGGTGCCAGGGGGTACACAAACCCTTAGTATTCAAAGCATTGGAATGGAAGACACCCGGTGGCGCCTATTAGTGAGAGGTGATGGACGGTTAAATATTGAGATGCCAACACGGGTATTAACATTGAAAAATGTAGTGATATCTGCACAAAAAGTAAGCAATATACGAAGTGCTCAGTTAGGTTTGCAACGATTAGACATTAAGACGATTAAACAGGTTCCGGTGGTGTTTGGCGAGGCCGATATCATGCGCGTAATACTCACGACACCTGGGGTAAAAACCGTGGGAGAAGCCAGCACGGGACTGAATGTTCGCGGGGGCTCTGCCGATCAAAACCTGATTCTTTTTAACGACCTGAACATTTATAACCCAGCCCACTTTTTTGGAATGTTCTCTGCATTCAACCCCGAGGTTGTAAAAGATGTAGAACTGTTCAAGGCCAGTATTCCCGCAAGATATGGCGGCAGACTTTCGTCAGTAGTTAATATAAACAGTCGCGAAGGAAATAAAAAAGTGCTTGCAGGATCTGCCGGCATTGGGTTGCTTACCAGCCGCTTTAATATTGAAGGCCCGATCATCAAAGACAAATCTTCATTTATTTTAGGCGGGCGCACCACCTATGCCAATTGGCTGCTAAAAAAACTTCCCAACGAATACAGTAATAGTAAGGCCGGTTTTTACGATGTCAACTTTATTCTTAATCATGAATTCAACAAAAAAAACACAATCTATCTTACCGGTTACTTAAGTAACGACCGTTTTAATCTAAATAGTGATACCCTGTATCAATATCGTAATAAAAATGCCTCTATTAAATGGAAGCACACTTTTAGCAACCGGTTATACGTATTACTTAGTAGTGGTTACGACCGTTATGAATATCAAATTTCGAGCGAAAAAAATCCCATCAATGCTTATCGTTTAGGTTTTGATATCAACCAGGCCTATTTCAAAACTCATTTTAATTATTTTTTAAACTCAAAACATAGTTTCGATTTTGGCATCAATACCAACTATCACCAATTGCACCCTGGCAACTATCTCCCCGCGGGCAGTAAATCATTAGTAACCCCTGTTATCATGCAATCGGAACAAGCGTTGGAAACAGCACTTTATCTAAGCAATAAATACAATATAACGCCTACATTAACTTTGGATGCAGGCCTACGGTACAGCGTTTATAATTTTTTGGGGCCTGCCTCTGTGAACCAGTATCCGCCAAATGTTCCCAAAATAGTTGAAAACATGACCGGTACCACATCCTACGAAAAAGGAAAAATCATACACACCTATCAGGGACCGGAAATACGCCTGGGATTAAGACAAATGATCAATAACACTACCTCGGTGAAAGCAGGATACAACAGTTTGCGCCAATACATTCACATGTTGTCCAATACCGCAGCCATGGCTCCAACGGATATCTGGAAGTTGAGCGATCCTAATATCACCCCTCAGTTTGGCGATCAGTTTTCCATTGGCTTGTTTAAAAACATGAAAGACAATACAATAGAAATATCAATCGAAAGCTACTACAAACGTATAAAAAATTATCTGGATTTTAAAAGTGGGGCGGTATTGGTTTTAAACTCTCATATTGAAACGGATGTAATGCGTACCACTGGAAAAGCCTATGGAGCAGAATTTCAGATCAAAAAATTAACCGGCAAGCTGAATGGATGGATCAGTTATACCTACAGCCGCGTTTTAATAAAGGCAAACCGAGCCGAAACGGGAGAATTTATCAATCAGGGGCGCTTTTACCCAGCTAATTACGACAAGCCCCACGACCTCACCCTGGTTGGCAATTACAGAGTATCGCACCGGTTTAGCCTTTCGCTGAATAGTACTTACAGCACAGGGCGACCCATTACCCTGCCTATAGGCCGATTCAATTATGCAGACGGTATGCGCACTTTGTATGGCGACCGGAACGCCCACCGCATCCCCGATTATTTTAGAATGGATCTTGCTATGAATATTGAGGGCAACCATAAAATTTATCAAAAAACACATAATTCCTGGACCATCGGAGTATATAATCTTACCGGCAGAAAAAACCCCTATTCGGTCTATTATGTGTCAGAAAACGGCATCATCAATGGTTATAAGTTATCCATTTTTGGAGCTGTTATACCTTATATCAATTTTAACATCCGGTTTTAAAAACAGATACGGCACATGAAGAAACTACTTTTCATCATACTTTTCACTTCGCTCTTCTTAGGGTGCAGAGAATTGTACCGCGCCAATTTTCCTTCGCCCGAAACAGGCTATCTTGTTGTGGAAGGTTTTATTAGTAGTGGAAATACTCCTACCACCATCACCCTAACCCGATCTTTGAAACTTACCGATAAATTATCTATAAAATACGAAAACCAGGCGCAGGTTTTTGTAGAAAGCAACAAAAACGAAAAATATATGCTGCAGGCAATTGGCAACGGTTCCTACTCTTCAGCACCGCTGCAACTAAATAGCGCCAACACCTATCGTATAAATATTACTACAAGAGAGGGTAAAAATTACGTTTCGGAATTTACCCCCGTAAAATCTACACCGCCTATTGACAGCATCAGCTGGCAAAAGGAACAAGAAGGGCTTCAACTATATGTGCACGCCCACAATGACGCTAACAACACCCGATTTTATCAATGGAAGTACGATGAAACCTGGGAAATTAACACCATGTTTCCCACCCGGTTAAAATACATTTTCCGCGGCGGCCGACCCTTTGTGGACTATATCAATGATAAAAAAACATATAACGACACCATTCAGCGATGCTGGCAATACAACCGGTTGAGAACTATTGCAATTGGTTCTACAGAAAAATTAGAAAAAGATTTGGTATATCTCCCCATCGCATTTATTGAGCCGGCATCCATCAAGCTCAGTGTTCTGTACAGCATCGAATTGAAACAATATGCGTTAAGCGCGGAGGCCTACCGGTTTTATTTACAAATGAAAAAGAATAACGAACAATTAGGTTCTATATTTGACGCGCAACCCTCCGAGGTAAAAGGCAATATTTCCTGCACCAGTCATCCCGATGAAATTGTTGTTGGCTATGTGGATGTAACACAGGAGCAGATAAAACGCATTTTTATCAGCCCCCAACAGATTGGGCGCTGGGGCTATCGGCAAATTTGCGAATCCATAGAAATACAAAATCATCCCGATAGCATTGGAAAGTATGGTGGTGGCCTTTTACCCTACGAAACAGCTCAAACAAGTCCAGAGGAGGCCATCATCACGTTCATGGCTGCCACCCCTACTTGTGTGGATTGCACAATACTCGGATCAAACAAAAAGCCCTCATACTGGCCCAGGTAAATGAAACTATGTATGAAGAAAACAACACGAAATATCTTACCATCGGCATCAAACATTATAAAAAAAAATCAGTCTGCATACGGATTCGTTCTGCTACTTTCTCTTTTCTTGCAAAATAGTATCCATGCACAGGCTGATGCATTACGCCCGGTTACTGACTTACTAAACGAGCAAAAA
>JBDHYK010000020.1:0-23703 GCA_039811305.1 Niabella sp. | reverse complement strand
CCACCCGCCTACTGCAAATAAAAGAAGAAAGGCTAATAACAAGAATTGTGAATTCCTGATTAGCCTTTCTCCTTTGAACTACAGATAGCCCCAGCCTACTTCCTGGTTGTTTTACAGTGTGCTTTGGACTGTTGTATCTCTTGCTTTAATATCCCTGGTTTTGTACTAATTTGGGATTTTTGTCCATAGCGCCCTGTGGAATGGGGAGCAGTTTTTGTATCGCCGAAACAATTTGTTGCATATTTTCTTTACCAATAGATTCTGTTTCGGGTGTGATATAGGTACAGGTATAGTTTTCCCCAATATTGTCAAAATTTGTTCTGTTTTGTTTGGCTTCTTTTTGTAAATAGTTGAGTGCAGTGTTTTTTACAGCTGTGTACAGGTAATAGGACAGATTTTGGATGGCATATAACTGTTGTCTGTTTTTCCAAAGGTTCACAAATACGTCATTTACAATCTCTTCAGCAAGCATCCTGTCTGCAGTAAAGCTGCGGGCAAAAGCCAGCAATCTTGCAGAATACGTTGCAAACAGTTGTTTAAAGGCTTCCTGGTCGTTGTTTTCTACAAGGGCTTCTATCCAATATGTTTCGGTTTTAGTCATTGTAACGGATGTGCAAAAGTACAATATACCCCGCCAAAGTCTTCAAAAATCAATAAAGGGGAATCACTTGCTGTTTAAAGCAACTTTGAGTGAAAGATTTATGCGATTCTCGCTGGCTCAAGCTCGTTCATTAAACTTATCTTTGCCGCCTTATTAAAGATTCGTATTAAACAAATATTGGATGAAAGCAGGAAAACTAAGTACAGCGGTAATTATCATTTTTTTAGTTTTGATCGTTGATCAGGTGTTGAAGTTTTATATTAAACTCAATTTCCCTACCGGTGAGGTTACTCGTATTTTTGGTTGGGATTGGGCACGTATTCATTTTATAGAAAACAGTGGTATGGCCTGGGGCTGGAAATTTGGTAATGAAGGCGGAAAAGTAGCACTAACGGTTTTTCGGTTTATTGCTGTTATTTTCGGATCCTGGTTGTTGGTGAAATTTGCAAAGGAACGCTATTCCCGCGGGTTTATGATTTGTGTAGCACTAATTTATGCTGGCGCTTTAGGGAACCTGATTGATAGTATGTTTTACGGAATGTTGTTTGACAAAGGTCTTCATTTTGACCCTGCCGTGGGGGATTATGTGGGCTATTATGGTGTGGCAACTTTATCGGGGTCGGGTTATTCCTCGTTTTTACACGGAAGTGTGGTGGATATGCTTTATTTCCCTATGATTCACACTACCTATCCCTCCTGGATACCCTTTGTTGGTGGAAAGCCCTTTGAGTTTTTTGCCCCTATTTTTAATATTGCTGATGCGGCCATTTCTACAGGAGTAATTGTTCTTTTAATTTTTCAGAAATCCTTTTACAAAAAGCTGGATCCTGTGAGCCCCGTGAAGCAATCGGCTTCTGCAACCCCAACTTCTACAGAAGTATAAAAAATTAAAAAGCGCCCGATAACAGGCGCTTTTTTTATAAAATTTTGAACTTCTTGTCAAAATCAAATGAAAGTTTATCCTAAAGCCACTCTTTTAAATTCAGTTACTTTTACATCTCCACTTTCTTTTAGGTAGTCTCCAACCGATTTAGAACCATCTTTTACGTAGGACTGCGCTGTAAGCGTTTGCTCTTTGAAGAAAGCACCTAATTTACCTTCAGCAATTTTAGCCAGCATTTCTTCTGGTTTTCCGGCCATTTTAGGATCTTGTTTCATGATATCCATAATAACAGCTTTTTCGCGGGTTATAATGGATTCGGGAACGCTTGTGGCATCTACGGCTACCGGGTTCAGTGCGGCAACCTGCATGGCTATGTTTTTACCTACTTCGTCGGCTTCTTTATTTAAGCCAACCAATACACCAATGCGGTTGGCACCGTGAATATAGGAGGAAACAAACGGCGCTTCAACTCTTTCAAACTTGGTCAGGCCAATTTTTTCACCAATGGTTGCTAATTTTTCATTGATGAGTTCTGCTACTTTCATTCCATTCACCTCAGCTTCTAATAAGGCTTCGGTAGTGCCAATATTTTGAGCGATAGAAGCGTCTGAAATGCTTGTTACAAACGCAATGAAATCAGCATTTTTCGCTACAAAATCAGTTTCGCAACTTACACAAACGATGGTACCAAAACTGTTATCGTTGCTGGTTTTTGCTAATACAACGCCTTCTTTGGCTTCCTTATCGCTACGTTTTGCAGCAACTTTCTGGCCTTGTTTGCGCAGCCAGTCAATAGCGGCTTCAAAGTCTCCATTGGTTTCTGTTAGTGCTTTGCGGCAATCCATCATGCCGGCGCCTGTAGCCTGGCGCAATTTGTTAATATCCTGTACGGTTATTGTTACTGTTGTCATAATCTTTTTTTTGATGTTTTTAATCAGATGGTTCACACGCTTCCTGTTGCCAGGTGCTGTGCAGACGGCTCCATCCCATTCTCTGCTATCAATTCCTTCTGGGTGCGCCACCGGTTCTGCCACCACCCGGTGTAGTTCTGCGGCGTTGGCCACCGGCACCACCCGATCCACTGCGGCTGCGGCCGCCTCGGCCACCGGCTTCAGCTTCTGCTTCGGCTTGTATTTTTGCAGCTTGTTTTTCTTTCTCGTCTGCAAAATTGTCTTCTACTTCGTCTTCTTTTGCGGCTTGTCTTTCGGTAAGCCCCTCTTGAATAGCGGCAGTAATGTAATTTACGATGATGGCGATAGATTTGGTAGCATCATCATTTGCCGGAATGGCAAAGTCCACTTTATTGGGGTCGCAGTTGGTATCTACCACTCCAAAGGTGGATACATTGAGCCTTTTAGCTTCAGCCAGGGCAATGTGTTCGTAGCCAATATCCACAATGAATAAAGCGGCGGGTACACGGCTTAGCTGGGCAATGCCACCTAATACTTTCTCCATTTTATCCTTATCGCGGCTTAATGTCAGACGCTCTTTTTTGGTGATGCTGTCAAACGAGCCGTCGTTCAACATTTTGTCAATGCTCTGCATTTTTTTCACCGATTTGCGTACGGTATTAAAATTGGTGAGCATGCCACCCAGCCAGCGCTCGGTTACAAAAGGCATTCCTACTTTTTGAGCACATTCTGTCACAATGTCTTTTGCTTGTTTTTTTGTGCCCACAAAGAGTATTTTTTTGCCACTGCGGGCAATTTGTTTCATTGCAGCAGCGGTTTCCTGCAAGCACTCTACCGTTTTGTTAAGGTCAATAATGTGAATACCTTTTTTCTCGGCAAAGATGTAAGGCAGCATTTTAGGATTCCATTTCTTTTTCAGGTGACCAAAGTGTACCCCTGCATCCAAAAGCTGCTGTTGTAATGATGTATTATTATTTTCCATCTGTATTTTGTTATAATTTATTTAGGTATCGGGTTAATAAAGAATTGGCCTGGTAATAAATATAGTACCAATACCCATTAACGTTTACTGAACTGGTAGCTCTTTCTGGCTTTCTTTTTACCAAATTTCTTGCGTTCCACCACACGAGGGTCTCTTTTCAGCAAGCCGGCAGCTTTTAATAAAGGGCGGAGTTCGGCATTGGTATCAATTAGAGCACGGGCAATTCCGAGCATGGCGGCTTCGGCCTGCCCTTTGATGCCACCACCAGTAGCCGTAATTTTAATATCGTATTTATCCGCAGCTTCTGTAGCTTTTAAGGGGCGTTCTACCTGGTTTTGCAAATATACCAGTGAAAAATATTGTTTGTAGTCTTTGTCGTTAATAGTGATTGCACCACTACCTTTTGAAATAAATACGCGGGCGATGGCTTCTTTACGACGTCCTACTGCATTTTTTTGTTTTTCCATTTTATTATGTGCTTGTAGCAGTTATTTATTTTAGAATTTGAACTCTTTGGGTTGTTGGGCGGTATGAGGATGGGTGTCGCCGGCATACACGAATAGTTTTTTGTACATTTTGCGTCCCAGACGATTTTTTGGCAGCATTCCTTTTACGGCTCTTTCAATAACCACCTCCGGCCGACGTTTGATCAGGTCCGAAGCTAATTCTTCTTTACGACCGCCCGGATAACCACTGAAGGTATCATATACTTTTTGATCCAGCTTATTGCCCGAAAGTTTAACTTTCTCGCAGTTGATAACGATTACATAATCTCCCGTATCTACGTGAGGAGTGTAAGAAGCTTTGTGCTTGCCTCGCAAAACGGCGGCAATTTTTGCACACATACGCCCTACGGTTTGATTAGTACCGTCCACAACGTACCAGTTGCGTTGAACGGTAGCCGCGTTCGCATGTTTGGTAGTGAAATGTTGTTTACTCATTATTCTATTTTAAAATTGATAAAAATTCCGGGCTAACCCCCGAATCCTTTTTTTAGGAGCGCAAAAGTACCGGATAGTAACGAAATAAACAACTAAATTGAACATTTATTTTTCTTGTACCTTTGTAATTGATTGGTTATCAATAAAAATATTGACTACAAATAAATACCATTGTTCAAATGAGTATCTAAAATATCACAATGTGTTATAAAAAACAGGCACTTTATGTTTCGTGAAGCAGGCGTTTGATACATCGTATTTCTCAGCCTGAACTGGCAGAAATTTCAATCAAAATCTCATAAAAACAGGTTCTGAAAACTGCGAATGTCTAAAACAGCTTGTTAAAACTGCGGGTTGTTATCGTGCTTGAGCCTGTTGGGTTGTCTTTGATTTACTATATTTGACGCGATGAGAAGGTATATTGTATTATTCGCGTTGTTTTTGACAGGAATTGGAACCGGAGCCCAACTTTACAAAAAACCGGTTTATCCGAAAAATTACTTCAGATGGCCAACCGAATTGAAACCGGATATTGTAGCGAACATGGGAGAATTGCGTACGAATCACTGGCACATGGGGTTGGACGTGCGTACCAATCAGGTGGTAAACCAGCGAGTGGTAGCCACAGCCGATGGGTATATTTCCTTTGTTGGCATCAAGCCGCTTAGTTTTGGCCGATGGATTGTTATCACGCATCCCAACGGGCTTTCCACATTGTATGCTCACCTTAATAATTTTGAACCGCGCCTGGAAGCATATGTAACAGCCCATCAATACAAAACAGAGTCCTGGGAAACTGAATTGGAGATTCCTGCAGGGGTATTCCCTGTTAAGAAGGGAGAATTTATTGCCTACAGTGGTACCACGGGCGGCTCTGCAGGGCCCCATGTGCACTGGGAAATTTTTGATACAAAAAGTGAAAGACGATTAAATCCTACCCTATTTGTAAATCATATTGCCGATAATATAGCCCCTACCGTTGTTCGGTTGGCTATGTATGACCGCAACAATTCCACTTTTGACCAAAACCCGCAATTGTTCCGGCTTTCAAAATCGGGGGGTACTTATACCGTACCCGGTGGAAACATTAGTACCCCTCTGCAAAATATTAGTTTTGCAATAGAAGCCTATGATACCCGAAACGGCACGGCCAACAGGGACGGTATTTATAGTGCCCGATTGTTTTTTGATGAAAAAGAAATCAGCAGCTTCTATATTGATAGTGTGGACTATGATGCCACCCGATACATGAACTGCCATGTGGATTATAAAATGAAGGCCAACGGAGGAGCCTGGGTGCAACACGTTCAAAAACTTCCCGGTGACAGAGGAGGGGTGTATTATGATCTGGGGCGGAACGCTATAGTACATCTCTCTGATTCTCAAGAACATAAGATAAAAATTGTGATAGCCGATGCCAATGACAACCAATCGCACCTTAGTTTTACGATAAAAAATAATGGAGCCAGCCCACCAGCCCAACGCAGCTATGAATGGGCGCCGAACCGGTTAAATAGAGTTTCCGAAAACGATTTTGAAGCGTATTTGCCCATGTTCACCCTGTACGACCGCATGAACAGCGGGTATAGCCGAAGTAGTGGTACAGCGCCTTCCAGTGTGTCCGACGCTCATAAACTGGGAGAAAACTACCTACCTGCCCATTCGCGGTTTGAAGTACGAATTAAACCCAAGCTGTCCCTTCCCCCCGAGAAAAGATCCAGAGTTGTAATACGACGTACAACAGGAACAAAAAAAGAAACCCGAAAAGCAGAGTGGAGAGAAGGATGGCTAACGGCTCAGTTCAGAGACTTTGGTGTTTTTGAAGCTTTTGTGGATGATGTACCCCCTGTTCTTCCTTCTTTGGGCAGTGGAGAGGTAGTGAACCTTAATAAAGCCAGCCGAATTACATTTACCCCTACAGATAATTTTGGGATTGCAGATTTTCGTGCCGAGGTTGATGGTAAATGGCTTCGGTTTACCAATGACAAAGGCCGTACCTGGGTGTACAATTTTGATAATCGGATCGCTCCCGGAGTTCATACTTTAACTGTAACCGTTTCGGATATTGCGGGTAATAAAACCACGTCCAGTTGGAAGTTTAGCCGGGGCACAAACAACACAGTTCCGGTAGAAGAAAAAATAAAATACAAATCAGAGGGGCAGGATGATGAAGAACCAGTTAGGGTAGCTCCCGTAAAAAAGCTCCCGTCGAAACCGGCTTCCGTAAAAAGCAAATCTTCAAAAAGTACGGCCACTAAAAAAACCGAAGCGTCTAAAAAAGCAGGTGTAGCTCCTAAGCCGGTGCAGAAAAAAGCAGAAAAAACGAAATCTGCCCCCACCGGAAAAACCAATACATCAGCGGGTTCAACAAAAAAGACCCAGGCAACAAAAAGCGCAACCCAAAAGGCAGAAGTCAAAAAAGTGACAAAAGGGAAAACTACATCAAATAAAAAGAATTAACTACCTTAGAGCAGCTAAATAGGTTATAGAGATGGCTACTCATTTAATAGAAGGTAAAAAAGCTCCCAGTTTTACGGGCATAGGACACAATGGGGAAAAGGTATCGCTGCCGGAGTTCCGGGGCAAAAAATTAGTATTGTATTTTTATCCCGAAGATGATACACCAACCTGCACCGTTCAGGCCTGTAACCTGCGCGATCATTATAATGCCTTGTTAAAGGCCGGTTTTCAGGTTGTCGGCGTCAGTCCTAATGAACCAGAGGATCATAAAAAGTTTAAAGAAAAATACAACCTGCCTTTTCCACTGATCGCAGATCCCAAGCATAAAATTATAGACAAGTACGGGGTTTGGGGCGAAAAACAGATGTTCGGGAAAAAATATATGGGTTTGTTACGCACTACTTTTGTTATTAATGAATCAGGAGTAATAGAAAAAATATTCCACCGTCCTAAAAGCGCTGTTCATGCCGAAGAAATTATAAAAAGTGTTTCAGAGAAATGAAAACCTTCTCAATAAAAGAAAAGTCCCTGGTCGCAAAATTAGCAGCCTGGAAAATAGGAGGGCAGCGGGTAGCGATTGTCATTGGCAGGAAAATTCATTTGCACGGGGTTTCTAAAGAAAAGTTTTTGACGAACGAAAGGTGGTTGCGACACGAGCTAAAACATGTTCAGCAGTTTGAACGCTATGGATTCTTTACCTTTATCAGCAAATATTTGTGGCATAGTATTTTTGAAGGGTATCATCATTGCCGCTACGAAGTAGAAGCACGAGAGGCTGAAGATGATGACACCTTAATTGCTCAGTACAACCTTTCTGGAAAAGAGGGATGGGTTTAAACGAACGAACAAGTATAAGTTGGTGGGTTATTTGAGAAAGTTTTTACACCAACAGTTCAATCGTTCTAAACCACATTAAACTAATATGGGGTTGTTTTGCCATTTCTTTATCAGTTCATTTAAAAATTTTTCTTGTGAAAGTTTCTTCAATTTTTATTTTAAGCATTTTTTCGCTTTCTTTTATGTTGGCTTGTCATCCGGTAAAAAAAGCAGCCCTCGGCCCAAAACCGTTTCTTCCCAATAAAGTCATTGCCCATCGGGGCGCCTTTAAAAACACAGGGCTGCCAGAAAATTCTATTGCTTCTTTACAAGCGGCAATAAAAATGGGCTGTGGCGGATCGGAGTTTGATATTCACATGACAAGTGATGAAGTATTGGTAGTAAATCATGATCCTGATTTTTTAGGACTTCCGATAGAAACCAATACCTATGCTGCCTTACAGCAAAAAAAATTGTCGAATGGGGAAACCATTCCCACATTGAAGCAGTATTTAAAAACCGGGATGCAACAAAAATATACCCGGCTTATAGCAGAGGTAAAAACATCTACCATTAGCCCTCAACGATCTGTTCAGCTTGCAGAAAAAGTGGTGGCGATGGTTCAGCAATTAGGGGCACAGGATCAGGTAGCCTATATTGCATTCAGCTATGAGGTTTGCAAAAAGATACGCCAGCTGGCGCCGAACGCACCGGTGCAGTACCTCAATGGCGACAAGAGTGCAGAGCAACTGAAAGCCGACGGGCTGGATGCTGATTATCATTATAGCGTGTTTCAAAAAGACAAAAACTGGATTGCGAACGCAAAAAAAATAGGAATTATTGTAAATGCCTGGACTGTGAACAGCGCCGATATTATGGACGAGTTTTTAGCGCAGGACATTGATATGATTACAACCAATGAACCTGAAATGCTGTTGAAAAAAATTGGCAGATGATTTTTTAAAAGTAAGCAATCCTGTAACTCAGCCCTACCTGTAGTTGTAAAGGTTTTGATTTTTTATAAATACTTTCGTAGGTGTTTTCCTTCTTATACAATGAGTTGAAAAAGTATTGGGTTCCAACCATGATTTCTAAGGGGGGAGAAATTTTATACCGGAAGTTAAAATGCCCCCCAATCAGCCATTTATTTGCACCCTCTTTTTGTTCAAAAATTCCTGCTTTCGCGTTTAGTGAATCGGAGGGGTCGTAAAATAGATAGGTATTATTGAACTTCTTATTGGCAAGATAGTTTATAACCGGTCCGATTTGAAGAGATACTCTGTTAAAACTTTTTGTAACATTTAAAAACCGGGAACTGAAATAAAGCATCCGCGTATTCCCATAATTACTAAACAGAGATTTCATAGAGGTATCGGGCGAAAGAGTAGTGGCCGGTACGCGATTATCATAAGTGTAATTTATTTGCGATGCTCCTAAAGACAAAGACAGCTTCCAGTTATTCCAAAGTTCTTGGCTTATTTCGGCATCTGCAAAAAAACCAGCTTTATAATTTGGTGTTGATGCGCTTTCCACTACAATGGGTGGGTTTTTGGCGTTGCCAGGAGTATAAAGCCCGGGAATGATAAACCCATCAACGATAGTTAATTGGTTTTGAAATTTGGGAATATAGGTGGCATTGGCGCCGGAATTTATTTTTATGTCAAAGTTTTGGGCATTCACCCAAATTGTTGAGAAGAGCAAAGCCAATATTAAAAATCTAAATTTCATAAAGCGGAGTTGAGTTAAGCCATCATTGCTACAAAGCTAATCTTAATTTTTAAACGATCTCAATATACGACTATTTTTTTCGGGCAACGGATATAAAACTGTGTTGTCTGCCCTGGTAATGGTTATAGATGAGTACAGTTTCTATTGGGAGTGCCAAAGAACCTGTTTTCATATAATGCTCAGGAATGGTTTGGGTTTGTATCAACCTGCAGGCCAGCCATACCGCAAAGGATGCTGCGGTTGGGTATTCTCCCGTAGCATGTTTAAAACGAGCTATCGGAATTGCTCCTGTCTGGGATTGGCAAACATTATAAAATGGTTGCAGGCGGGTATCTCCGTTTTCTCCAAAAATTAATAGTATGTTTTGCTCCTGGGGCTTTGCCCGAGCTAAAAAATCTGCAAATTTTTCCTTCACCAAGTTTTCGTCCGTAGTATGAAGGGTTTCCACGGCATTTATTTCTGCGATCGCCTGCTGTTCTCTGTCATTTATAAGAAACATGGCAGCACCTTCTCCTGCAATTGTTGCTCTTTCCTCGTTTTCATACAAATGAGAACTGTCAATATCTTTTTTATACCATCCTGCTAAAAGGTCAATATTGTAATTGTAGGTAGAGATTTCGTCCACAGCGCCTACAAGGTATTGGGTGCCCGGTTGTTCGCTCAGTAACATCTGTGCATCAAGAAGCGCATTTTCAAACGCGAGACCCAGGTGAACATGAGTGGCGTTATAGCCCCGGTTTTTTGTAATTAAGCTTAGTTGGCCTGCAATGGAGTTGGGCGTGCTTTGTACAAAATTGGCAGGTGTAAGTAGTCCTTCCTCATAGTCAATAATCTGATTTAAAAATTTGATACAATCTTCCATACCCCCATTGGCAGTTCCAAGGAGAATACCATCTACCTGATGGTGGGTTATAATGGGTAATCCGGCACCTAATCCCATCCTTAGAGCCTTGCTTAGGCGGCGTTGCATAGCGGGGGGTATTCCCTCTAAAGAAGGTTCTAAAGCGATTAGTTTCCCATCTTTGGAAGGTATTATTGTTTCTGTTTCAACCGATTGATGGGTGGGTTGCGGTGAGATGCATATATGTTGATGAATGTACAAAATCAAACAAAAATTTATTTTTAAGCCGTTGGGGCATCATTTTTTTCAAATACCAGAGAAGTGCAGTTTCCCCCAAAGCCAAAGGAATTGCTCATTATGTGTCGAAGGCTTGCTTTTTGATACCCAACATGGGGCACCAACCCGGTTGTTTCAATAGCCTCCGAAAAGTTTACAGAAGGATATAATTCCTGATGAAACAGGTTCAGGATGCTGTAAACTGCTTCTACAGCACCGGCGGCACCTAAAGTATGTCCCGTGTAGGATTTGGTACTGGCAAATATCGGAGGTTTTGTAAACAGCCTTTTCATAGCAACACTCTCGGTTTCATCGTTGTTTTCGGTAGCGGTACCATGGGCATTGATAAAATCAATCTCTGATGCGTCAATTCCCGATGACAGCAATGCGCGCCTCATACTTAAAAACGGGCCCTCCGCATCTGGCGATGTGGACGAAGCATGAAAGGCATCATTACTGTTACCATAGCCTTTTACGCTGGCATATATTTTTTTGCCTTTGGCATTTTCTTCTTTTTCGAGGATTAAAAAAGCGGCTCCTTCACCTAAGTTCAAACCATTTCGGGCGGCATCAAATGGGCGGCATGGCTGGTTGGATAAAATCATTAATGCATTAAACCCATTTACTGTATATTTCGCTAAGCAATCCACACCCCCTGCAATAACGGTATCTGCCAGTCCCTGCCGAATGAGCCTTGCCCCGTACATAATTGCATTGGCCGATGAGGAACAGGCTGTATTAAAAGTATTGACAATGCCTCCTACCTGAAATTCTGACTGTAAAAAAAGGGTGGAGGCACTTGGTGAATAGGATGCTAAAAACTCGGAGCCTCGGTCGCCTTTTTCATTGGAATCAGCATAAAGCTGGTCGGTAAGGCAGATGCCCCCCACGGTGCTGGCGCTAATTAAGGCGGTTTTGGCAGATGTTAGCCTTTCTTGAGTTATTTGTGCGTTGGTAAGAGCTTCTCTTAAAGCATGCAAGGCAATCAGATGGGTACGGGTAGTCCCAGGTTTTTGAATTTGCAGCCTGGTGGCCAACTCTTGTGTGCTGTAAGGAATTTCTGCAAAGGGCAGCAAGCTGGCGTATTTCGACTGAAAATATTCAGCCCTTCCAATACCACTCAGCCCTTGCATCAAAGATCGCCGGTTTGCGGTTACTGAATCACCAATAGCCGTGATCATTCCCATTCCGGTAACTACAACCTTTGTCAAAATAGTTTATTTTACTCTGTGTTCCGCGATATAATCCACCATCGTATTGATGGTAGCCAGCACTTTACGCCCTTCTTTGGGATCCTGAATGTTTATTCCATACTCTCTCGATAACATAACGATCAACTCAATAGAGTCAATGGAGTCTAAACCCAATCCATCACCAAACAAAGGTTCATCATCTTTAATTTCTTCGGGTTTAATCGTATTGAGGTTTAAAAACTTAACTATTTGTTCTTTTACCTGTTGCTTAAGTTGTTCTCTTTCCATATTATTATAATATCAAAAATAATGCTCAAATATAGAGAAACTAAGGCTAAATTGTTGACTTATTTCGGGGTCAGTCTCTTTCTTATTTTGTGAAAAGGATTTGTAACTGCTATTAAAGTGAATGGGTTATCTTTGAAATTCAGATGAGTAATCCCAATTTAAACAAAGAAAAGCAAAATCAAAGTCCTGTAGATCGGGATTTTGAAAATTCCATCCGTCCTTCCAGCATTGTGGATTTCTCGGGGCAACCCCAGTTGATTGACAATTTAAAAATTTTTATAAAAGCTGCAAAAATCCGGGGCGAAGCATTAGATCATGTTCTTTTTCATGGCCCTCCGGGTTTGGGAAAAACCACACTTTCGCGCATTGTAGCCAATGAATTACAGGTGAATATAAAAGAAACCAGCGGCCCGGTAATAGAAAAACCAGGGGATCTGGCAGGGCTGCTCACTTCTTTAGAGCCAAGGGATGTACTATTTATTGATGAGATTCATCGGTTGAGTACGGTAGTAGAAGAATATTTATATGCCGCAATGGAAGACTACCGCTTAGATATTTTAATAGACAGTGGCCCCAATGCCCGTAGTATCCAATTATCGCTTAACCCCTTTACCTTAATAGGAGCCACTACCCGTAGCGGGTTGCTAACCGCACCGCTTCTGTCGAGGTTTGCCATAAAGTCCAGACTGGAGTATTATAACGCCGCTACGCTTCAAAAAATCATTGTTCGGTCGGCTCAAATATTGAAAGTGACCATTTCCGATACTGCCGCCGCCGAAATTGCAGCCCGAAGCCGGGCCACACCGCGCATTGCCAACGGCTTGCTACGCAGAGTACGAGATTTTGCCCAGGTGTTGAACGATGGCGATATTGACCTGGGCATTACCCGCCACGCTCTAAAAGCATTGAACGTAGACGAGTATGGCCTTGATGAGATGGACAACCGGATTTTATTAGCCATCATCGAAAAATTTAAAGGCGGTCCGGTAGGGATCACCACCATTGCTACTGCTGTTGGCGAAGAGGCCGGTACTATTGAAGAAGTATATGAGCCTTTTCTAATTCAGGAAGGTTTTTTACAACGCACTCCACGGGGTAGGGAAGTAACCCATAAAGCCTATGAACATCTTGGAAAAAAACCCGGACGAAACAGTACCGCCCCAGAACTGCAATTTTGAGCATTTTTTCACAGAAAACAAGCAGAAGATAATGAGTTGATTAAGAACTGGTTTTTTTCAGATTCTTTGTACAGAAACTCGTTGTTGAACGAGGAATATAGAAACTTGTTACAACCTTTTCTCACCGAAAAAATTCAAAAAAAAACACAAATAACATTTGCTAAACTTTTAAAAAGTATTTCTTAATTCATTTTCTGTCTTTACGGCTCTACCGCCTGTAACGAAAAGAATTCTATTATGGAAATTACCCATTGATAATCAGTTTGGAATAAAATAAAATAAAATAAATAATGATATGTATTCAAGGAATAGACTCATTTGTTGATAAATTTTTTTTTCATAAAGTGTTAAATAATTCAAAAAATAACCCTATCATTGTGGCTAATATGTGTTAGTTTTCACAGAACTGTATGCTAAATCAATAATAAACCAAGATAGACCGAGCCTTATTTCGTTAAGACTTAACACATTACGGTTGTTTTTTTAAAAATTGCTTCATTTAAACAGTTAAAACAAATGAGAAAAATTTTACTCATGGTGGCATCTTTGCTGCTATTCTCCATGCTTGCCATGGCGCAAAAAACCATGTCTGGAACCGTCTCAGACGTAAATGGTAACCCCATTCCGAACGCCTCGGTGATGGTAAAGGGTACAAATTTAGGTACCAGCACAGACGATAACGGACGTTTCAACCTTACGGTACCGGCCAACAGAAACGCAATTATTGTTACCGCTGTAGGTATGCGGGAGCAGGAAATTGCCGTAGCGGCTTCCGGGGTGTTAACCATCGTATTATCATCGCTCGAAGCCGCATTAGACGAAGTGGTGGTTACGGCCTTTGGTATTAAAAAAGACAAAAGCACGGTGGGCTATGGAATTTCCCAGGTAGCTGCTGAAGAATTAACCCGAAGTCATACTACCAATATCACAAATGCTTTGTCTGCCAAGGTGCCAGGTGTAAGAGTGACCGGCAGCGGGGGATCGTTTGCGGGCTCCAACATTTTGATTAGAGGATATACCACTTTTACGGGTAACAATCAGCCGCTATTTGTGGTGGACGGTATCCCTATTGACAATGGAGGCGGCAGCACGGCACTTCAGACAGGTACCGCTGTATCCAACAGAGCCATTGATCTGAATCAGGATGATATTGAAAGCGTTAGCGTTTTAAAAGGAGCGTCAGCGGCCGTTTTATACGGATCGAGAGCCGCCGCCGGCGTAATTTTAATTACCACAAAAAAAGGAAATAGAGCCAGACAAAAAAATGCCATCGAGTTTTCCTCATCCTACCAGATGGAAGAAGTGAACCGGATACCCACCTACCAAAACCTGTATGCACAAGGTAATAATGGCGTTTTTAGCCCCACTGCACAAACCTCCTGGGGCCCAAAAATAACCGGACAACAGGTGACTAATGCCTATGACCCGGCCACAAACACCAACACAAGAACCGAAACATTGAAAGCCTACCCTAATAATGTAAAAGATATGTTTCAAAAAGGGATGAACTGGCAAAACAATGTGGCATTTTCAGGTGGAACCGATAAAAACACGTTTCGGTTTTCTTACGGATATTTAAAAAATTCAGGAATTCTGCCTAACAACCTGTTACAAAGACATAACGTATCTCTGAATGCCAGCTCAAAAATCAATGATTATTTAACAGTAACTGCTTCGGGAAACTATTCCAACAATCAGTCAAAAAGATCACAACAGGGCAACCAGTTAAGCAATCCTCTTTTCAGAGGTTGGTTTACGCCCCGAAGCTACGATCTTACCGGCCTTGCGTTTGAAAATGCAATTGGTGAACAGCGTTATCCCCTGGGCGAAGACAATCCTTACTGGACGCTCAAGCACAACAGGTATAACGATGAAATTAACCGGTTTATCGGTAATGTGGGGCTGAATATTAAGCTTACCGAAGATTTGCAATTTGATTATAAGCTCGGTACAGACGTGCACTCTACCTTTCGCCATGCTTATGATCAGGTCGGCGCCAGAGGGCAGGCCAACACAGCAGCCAATGCTGCCGGTGGCGTAAGAGAGATCAGGAATAATTACCGCGCACTCAACTCCAATGCGTTTTTCAGCTTCAACAAAAAAGTTTTTGAAGATTTCAATACATCCGTAATTGTTGGTACCGAGTATCAACAAACATTCAGCAGAGCCGCTCAAATGGATGGTAAAGGAATTATTGTACGCGATTTTGAACAATTGAGCAATACCACAAGCTATACTCCCTCGCCCGCTAACGGATCCACCAAATTTCGATTGCTGGGTCTTTATGGCGATTTTACAGCAGGGTATAAAAATATTGCCAACCTCAACGTAACCGTAAGAAACGACTGGGCATCCACTTTCAAGATTGGTAATAACTCATACCTCTATGCAGGTTTTGGAGGTTCCTTAACCGTTTCAGAACTTTTGCCGTCCATAAAAAGCGATGTTGTGGATTTGGTAAGAATAAAAGGCAATATTGCAACCGCAGGTAAAGCCGGGGACTTTATTTATGCTACAGACTCCTATTTTGCTGCCGCCGGATCTGCCGATGGTTTTGGACCCACTATTAATTTCCCCTTCAATGGTATTCAGGGCTTCACGCTTAGTAACACAGCCGGTGACCCCAATTTAGGCCCCGAGTTTACACGCAACAAAGAAATTACATTAGAATTAGGCCTTTTCAAAAGGCGGTTGAACATTGAGGCTACAAGGTATTGGCAAAAATCTACCAACCTGATCTTTGCAGTTCCGGTTTCTGCTGCTTCTGGTATTACCTCTATGGTTACCAACGCAGGAGACATGTCCAATAAAGGGGTTGAACTTGCTATTAATGCCATACCCGTTATTATTGGAGATTTTAAATGGCAAATGGATATTAGCTACACCCAGTTCAAATCTATTGTTGACAAACTGGCTCCCGGAGTACCTAATATCTTTTTAGGTGGATTTGTAACACCCAATATCCGTTTGGTTGAAGGAGACGAATATGGTCAGATCTATGGGAACGCTTACCAGAGAGATACTAAAACAGGAAAAATAATAGTAGCGGCAAATGGATTGCCACTAATAACATCAGGTGTTCAAAAAATCGGAAATCCCAATGCTAAATGGATTGGTGGTTTAACCAATACGTTTTCCTGGAAAGGAATTAGTTTAAGCGTATTGATGGAGTATAAAAAAGGAGGCCAGATGTACAGCCGAAACATTGCCGATTTGTTAAGAAATGGAGTAGTTGCCGAAACAGCCGAGTTTGAACGCTATGATGCATCCGGCACGGTGCAAACGCCGTATTTATTTGATGCCGTATATGCCGATGGAACGCCCAATACAACAAAGGTTTCGGCGCAGAATTATTTTGGCAACAGTGGTATTCACGCGGCAGCCGAAGGGTTTATTTACGAAACCACCTGGTTTAGAGTTCGCGAAGCTTCGCTTTCATTCAGAGCCCCCAAATCCATTGTGGATAAAACCCCCTTTGGGAATATTGAACTGAGTGCTTTTGGGCGTAATTTGTTTCTTAAAGCACCTCACTACCCGCATTTAGACCCAGAACAAAATGCATTAGGAATTAATAATGCCCAGGGATTGGAATTTAATGCACTTCCCCAAACACGCTCTATGGGTATTGGTTTAAAACTTAACTTTTAATTAAAAAACTGCAAAAAATGAAAAATAATACATTCAAGATACTGATCTTTTTTGCGTGGTTTGCATCGGCTTCGTGCCAAAAAATGCTGGATATCAACAAAGATCCGGATGCGCTTGCTTCAAGCAACAGCCCTATTGCGCAATTGCTTACCTCGGCCCAGGTGAATTTGGCTTTTGACGGAGGTAGTGATTTGTATAGATTCAGCACACTTATAATGCAACACATGTCTGGAGGCGCTTCTCAGCCGAATCAGACCTACGAGTATGGTCGTTACAATATACAGGGAAGCGATCAAAACAACGTGTGGAGCAGCTTGAACGCGACCACACTCAGCGATTTGGAATTAATTCTTCAACAGGCTACTACCAGCCCCCATTACTTAGGCGTAGCTAAAGTTTTAAAAGCATATCAAGTAGCTCAAATGGTGGATGTGTGGGGTAAAATTCCTTTTTCCGACGCACAGAAGGGTCCCGCCGGCAAGCAACCCCTCTATGATGATGACGCTAAAATATATACTGCCTTGTTAGCTTTGTTGACGGAGGCCGTTACCGATTTGAATGCTACAACCAGCGTAATAAGCCCGGGAACCAATTCAGTCATGTACCCCGGTGCATTCTCTGCATCAAAGGCAAACTGGATGAAACTGGCCAATACCTTAAAGTTACGGCTGCTGATTCACTATAGCAAAAAAGACCCCAGTTTTACTGTATCTCAAATTACGGCTTTGGTAAACAGTGGCGCCAGTTTTATGGCCTCCAATGCAGATAACTTTAAAGTAGATTTCTTTGACCTGCCGAACCAGAGAAGTCCAATATCTGCTTTTGAAGTAAGCCGACCCAACTATCTTTTCGCCGATAAATTTATGCTGGATCTGATGGGCGGGAAAAACGATCCCCGGCGTGCAACCTATTTTACCAATTTTCCAGTAGGAAGTTCTAATTACACCGGGGTGTCGGTAACCTCTATTCCTGCTGCTCCCAATAATAATTACAGCCGGATTCACAGCTTCTTGCGAGGAACCTTAAAAACTGCTGGTACCGGAACCAATTCCGGAACCTACACCGGTGCTGCACCACAAAGGTTATTACCTTATGCAGAGTATTGCTTCATTAGAGCAGAAGCCGCTTTAATGGGTGCACCCGGCGATGCGCAAACCTTTTATCAAAATGGTATTACAGCCTCTATGCAGGAAGCTGGTATTGCCGCAGCAGATATAACAACCTATATTGCGGCTAACGGAACCCTCAGTGGCTCGAATGCACAAAAGCTAAAACAGATTATTGAAGAAAAGTACGTAGCACTGTTTGGTGTATCGGTAGAACCCTGGACCGACTGGAGACGCACAGGATACCCCAGTCTTACGGTTGCCTCCAATGCAATTAATACAGTAACTGCAATTCCGCGCACCTTTTTCTACCCTCAGTCTGAAATAGACCAAAACCCCAATTGTCCGGGTCAAAAAAATGCAAGTTTACAGGACAGGGTATTTTGGGATACACCCTAATCCCTCCTTTATCAATTATTTTAAAAGCGGCTTCTAGAAAAAGCCGCTTTTAATTTTCTGTTGACTTGTCTGAAACAATATGAAACCCATACTGATGAAAACAATATTGCCCCATCGCTCTTTATCAAAACAAATACCGATAAAGTTCTTCTACTACACCCAAGCGCACTACCTCAATTTGAAACTGGTTTTTCTGTCTTAGGGATTGATTGTATTTGCTTACTATAATTTTTTCAAAGCCCAATTTTTCCGCTTCTGCAATTCGCTGGCCAATTTTGTTAACCGCCCGGATTTCGCCACTTAGGCCTACTTCACCAGCAAAACAAATAGAGTGGGGCACCGGTACGTCTTCATAAGACGAAAGCAGCGAGCACAGGACGGCCAGATCGGTGCTGGGATCTTCTACCTTTATGCCACCGGCAATGTTCAGAAATACGTCCTTGATGCCAAACTGAAAACCGCCGCGCTTTTCTAAAACGGCCAATAAAAGCTGCAGCCGCTTTAAATCAAAGCCATTGGCGGTGCGCTGGGGCGTTCCATATACCGATTGTGTTACAAGCGATTGAATTTCAATAAGTAAAGGGCGTACACCCTCTAAAGTGGACGCTATGGCAATGCCACTAAGTGGCTCATCTTTCTGAGTAATTAGTATTTCGCTGGGATTGGCTACCCCGCGCATGCCTCGGTCTGTCATTTCGTAGATTCCTAATTCGCTGGTACTGCCAAAACGGTTTTTAAGCGTTCGCAAAATTCGATAGGCATAGTGCCGGTCTCCTTCAAACTGAAGCACTACGTCAACCATGTGTTCCAAAATTTTAGGGCCGGCAATACCGCCTTCTTTTGTGATGTGGCCGATTAAAAATACAGGGGTATTTGTTTCTTTAGCGTAGTGTTGAAACTCGGCAGCACATTCTTTTATTTGCGACACAGTTCCCGCACTGGCATCAATAAAATTTGATTGTAAGGTTTGTACACTATCAACAATGACCAAATGAGGTTTCAGTTTTTTAATCTCCTGAAAAATTGTTTGAGTCGTTGTTTCTGTTAATAAAAAAAACTCATGATGAGGGTTCACTTCTGCACCCTGGAACAAACGATCGGCACGCATTTTTATTTGTTGCTCGCTTTCCTCACCACTCACATACAGTACCCGAAATTGCGACAGTTGTAAACCATTTTGTAAAAACAAAGTACTCTTGCCAATACCGGGTTCACCGGCTATTAAAACAAGGCTTCCTAAAACAATACCACCGCCCAAAACCCTGTTCAGCTCTACATCCTGGGTGATGATGCGTTTTTCTTCACTACTTTTTACATCGTTTAATAAAATGGTTTTATGTTCTCTTTTTGGCTTGTCTGAATAGTCTTTCCAACTGGCTTTGTCGGAGTCGGTACTAATGACTTCTTCTACAAATACATTCCATTGCGAACACGAAGGACATTGTCCTAACCACTTCACACTTTCATAACCACAGTTCTGGCAGAAGAAAGATTTTTTTGCTTTACTCATGTGATAAAGATACACAGTGTAAGGAAGCCGTTAGGTATTGTGGTGTAAAATATTTTATAGAACCGTTTAAAAAATCTATTAAATCAAAAACAAGTTTCTGGTAGCAGAGCGCAAAAATTAAAACTGAATTTTTGTGAAAGGTTTTTTGTTTTCTTTTTCCAAAATCAACGGTATTAAAAATGCAAAAGGCCAGCCTTTCGACTGACCTTTTACTTACTAACCCATTAAATTCTGGTACTAAGATACAAATATGCCCTAAAAATGCAAAAAGAAATTAAAAATTCTTTTTAAACTAAAGGCACTAAAAAAATGGATACCTCGGTCTGTTTATATGATAATAGAATGATAATCAGTTAATTATAATTTTCTTATTTCTAAAAAAATTCTTAAAAAGTTTTCTACATGACAAAATGTCGGACTCTTTGACTAATTTGCGATTGGTTTTATATTTGAGGTTCTTTTTTACACAAAAAAGAAGTGTTTGTTCATCAAAAAACAAAAATTAAAGATACATGACCCCGTCAATTATGTTCGTTTCAGTGCTGTTTATGGGAATCAGCATGGTAGTTTCAATGATTTTAAAAAGCAAATTTACAAAATACAGTAAAGTTGGACTGGCTAATGGCTTGAGTGGCAAAGAGATAGCAGAAAAAATGCTTCGCGAAAATGGCATTTATGATGTTCAGGTTACCTCGGTTCCTGGTTTTTTGTCGGACCATTATGACCCCACAAAAAAGACGGTGAACCTTAGCCCAGACGTTTATGAAGGGCGTACAGTAGCTGCCGCTGCTGTGGCGGCACATGAATGTGGTCATGCGGTACAACACGCTACCGCTTATGCTCCCCTGAAAATGAGAAGCCAATTAGTACCGGCTGTGCAGTTTAGTTCTACCCTTGTCAATTGGGTATTACTGGGAGGGTTGGTGATGGCTGCTTCGGGTAGTTACACACTCCTGCTGGTGGGTATCGTACTCATGGCGGTAACCGTACTGTTTTCACTGATTACGCTGCCTGTGGAGTTTGATGCAAGTAAAAGGGCCTTAGCATGGCTGCAAAGAAGCAATGTAACCAATAGCCAGGAGTTTCCAGGTGCCAAAGATGCTCTTAAATGGGCCGCTACAACCTATGTGGTAGCCGCCCTGGCAGCCGTAGTGATGCTGTTACAGTACGTGGCTATCTTTATGGGTAGAAGAGACTAAATTTTCACGGAAAATATTTTTTTTATCCCGCATCGTTTGATGCGGGATTTTTTTTAACTTTTTCCTTAGATTAGCGCAAAATTTAAAATACATCGTTGTTACTAAATCAACAAACTACTAAAAAATCAATGAAAAAGGTAATTCTGTTGCTATTGATGGCTGTACCGGTTTTGGTATGGTCTCAAACAAAAACTGTATCCGGCAATGTTGTTTCTGCCGAAGGCCAGCCCTTAGGGCAGGTATCTGTTATTGCCAAAGGCACGAATATTGGCACGTTCACAACCGATGATGGTAATTTCACTCTTAGAATCCCCGTAAATATCCAATGGTTGGAGTTTTCTCTTATTGGATACGAAACGAAAGATGTGGAGGCAGGCAGCACACCTTTATCGGTGGTGCTAAAAACTGCAGGAGCCAGCAACTTAGACGAAGTAGTTGTGGTGGGGTATGGTACCCGCATTAAAAGGGATCTGACAACATCCATTGCAAAAGTTACGGCTCACGATTTTGAAAACCAGCCCGTAACTACTTTTGAACAAGCACTACAGGGTCGTGCACCCGGTGTTTTTATCAATTCGGGTAGTGGAAAACTGGGGCAGGGCTTAATTATGAGGGTACGGGGGATTTCTTCCATTTCGGCCAACCAGCAACCTTTTATTGTTATTGACGGGGTACCCGTAATTAGTCAGCCTATGAGTAGCTCAGATGAACCAGACAACCCGCTGGCTACTTTAAACCCCGATGATATTGAAAGTATTGAAATATTAAAAGATGCTTCTTCGTCCGCCATGTATGGTGCCCGTGCATCAAACGGGGTTATGCTTATAACTACCAAGAGTGGAAAAGTGGGGAAAACCCGCCTCAATATTGGTATCAATAATGGATGGAGCAAGGCCACACGTATTGCCCGCTTCTTAAACGCAGAAGAATACCGCGAACTATTTACCGAAGCTGCAAAAAACTCCAGCTATGCACCCTTAGACATTGCTGAAGAATTTGAATATGAAACCGGTACCGACGACTGGACAAAAAATTACAATACCAACTGGGCCGAGGCAGCTTTTCAACACGGATCTGTGAAACAATACAATGCTTCTTTAACAGGCGGCGATGCAAAAACCCGCTTTCTGTTCAGTGGCAGTTGGGACGATACCAAAGGAATTATTATCGGCAACCGCCTGTCGCGTGGCAATGGCAGGTTGAACCTTGACCATACTATCAATAAAACATTTAAAGTGGGCGCCAATATCGCACTGAACAAAACAAAAAATTACAGGCTTACCAGCGATAATGCCTTTAGTAATCCGGTGCAGTTGAATGCTCAGCCCCCAGTACAACCCATGCACGATGCCACAACAGGGCTGTTGAACCGCAATACCTTGTATTACAACAATCTGATAGAGTTGGAAGGAAATAACCGAAACCTGAACGATATTTATAAAACCACCAGCAATGCATACGTTGAGGTTAATTTTTTACCCAACCTGAAATTCAGAACCTTAAATGGTATTGACTGGACAAATCTTCAGGAAACTCAGTTCCTGGGCAGGCGCACCGAAGACGGAGCCCCAGGCGGATATAGCTACGAACGGCAATATACCAACTCAATTTTTACAACGACCAATACCCTAACCTGGAACAAAACTTTAACCAATACCGACCTGGACGCATTGGCAGGTATTGAATACCAAAACGGAAAATACGCCGGCACCAGTGTAGAGGGGAAAGCTTTCCCAAGCGATAAGTTCACCCGAATCGCCAGTGCAGCTATTATATCAGGAGGATCTTCAACCGCTACCCGTTACCGGTTTTTGTCGTATTTTTTTAGAACGAATATGAAGTTCTTCGACAAATATCTCTTTACTGCAAGTGTAAGGGCAGATGGCTCTTCCAGGTTTAGCCAAAATAAGCCTTATGGAATTTTCCCCGCAGCATCACTGGGGTGGATCATTAGCGAAGAAGGATTTCTAAAAAACAGTAAAGCCATCAGTTTCCTGAAGTTGAGGGCCAGCTATGGGAAAACCGGTAATGCTGAAATTGGCAACTTCAGTTCCAGAACACTTTTTGAAAGTCAGGCTTATGCCAATATTGCCGGTATCGTAGCCTCTCAAATCGGCGACCCAAATCTAAGTTGGGAAAAAACAGATCAGTATGATATAGGGCTTGATTTTGGGTTTGTAAATAACAGAATCACCGGTGAAATTGACTATTTCTTCAAAAACACAAAAGATCTTTTGTTAGATGTACCCTTGCCTTCTGTAAACGGGTTCACGAACATAACTAAAAACATTGGGGACATGGAAAATCAGGGGATTGAGTTTATGATTGCTGCCGATATTGTGCGCAGTTCGAATTTTAAATGGAACTCATCCTTTAATATTTCCACTTATCGCAACAAGGTTACACGCCTGATAGCGCCTGTACAACCCACCGCCCGCTACCTAAGCCGGTTGGCAGTGGGGCAGCCTTTTGCACAGTTTTATGGACGAAAATTTTTAGGGGCCGACCCCGACAATGGAGACGCCCTGTACATGACCGCAAGCGGTGGCAAAACCAACGATTGGTCCGAAGCCGTTGATACAATTGTTGGAAACCCCAATCCCGATTTCTTTGGTGGCTGGAATAATAAATTCACCTATAAAGGATTTGATCTTGACATTTTATTGCAATTTGTAAAAGGAGGCGATATTTATAATATGGCCGGCCTGTTCCAATCGGTAAATGGCGACTATTTTGATAACCA
>JBDHYK010000019.1:0-24343 GCA_039811305.1 Niabella sp. | reverse complement strand
TCTATGACCATCATAAACGCAACCTCAGCAGTAGGCTCACCAAAATTCAGCACGATCATTTTCAACAAATCGTATCAACCCAACACATACACTTATCGCAAGATATTTGTATGGAAATCATTGCTTTAAGAGGCAAAGCAAAAGAACTGACGCAAATAGCCGATGCCATTATTTCAATAAAAGGAGTGCTTCATGGCAAATTGGTAATAACCGGTTTAAGCTAAAAATGCATCGCTTCATTGAAACAGTTGTATAAAAAGTGAAAATACATGATAAAGAAAATATGAAATCCGTTATGAGTTTGAAATATGGGTGGCTGTTCTTGTTTACTATAGGTAGTTTTGAAACAATAACGGCGCAAGATGCAAGAAAAGACACGCTACTGTTGGAAGAAATCGTTGTAACCGGATCAAAAATAGAAGCACAAAAAAAGCAAGTGCCCTATTCTGTCTCGCAGATTAGCCGTCGCCAGATTGAAAATACCGGGCAGATGAATGTTCTTCCCCTGCTCAATAACTTTGTGCCCGGCGTGTTTGTTACCGAACGCAATATCCTGGGTTTTGGTGTGGCAACAGGGGGATCGGGAGGCATTTCGATTCGAGGAGTTGGTGGAGCCCCCAATACGGGGGTACTGGTATTGATAGACGGCCACCCACAATATCAGGGAATTTTTGGCCACCCCTTTCCCGATGCTTACGTTGCCTCCGATGTACAAAAAGTAGAGATCATAAGAGGACCGGCGTCTATGTTGTATGGCACCAATGCGATGGGTGGCGTGGTCAATATCATCACCCGAAAAAATGACAAACAAGGAGTAAGTGGTAGTGTGGGAGGCTCTTACGGATCGTACAATACACAAAAGTACTATAGCACAATTGGCTACAAAGAAAAAAAGTTAGATGTTTTTGCATCTGTGAATCATGACAGAACAGATGGCATCAGAGACAGTACCGATTTTAAAATTACTAATGGCTACACCAAGCTGGGATATCAGATTACTGATCACTGGAGCCTGATGGCAGATTTGATGCTGGCAAAATTCAATGCCAATGATAACGGCCCGGTGTTTAACCCTGCACTTTTTAATATTGATATTTTGCGAGGTAAAACTTCAATGAGCCTAATCAATAAATTTAATCAATGGGAGGGGGCACTAAAATTCTATCATAATTTTGGCGACCATGTATTGTCCGATGGGTTTAAATCTACTGACCGAAACTCGGGACTGATGTTTTACCAGACAACACGCCCATTTAAAGGGAATACGCTTACCATAGGAACCGATTTTAGCCAATATGGAGGCAAAGCCAATATGGGCAAAGCAAAAGACTCGTTGAAAACAGTCAATGAAGTAGCCGGTTATGTTTACACACAACAAAAACTGTTGGAGATGATTTCTATCAGCGCCGGGCTTAGGTGGCAGCATAGCAACCTGTGGGGATCCGAATGGGTACCAACCGCTGGTATTGCTTTTAGTCCCGATGCCACTACCACGCTGAAAGCCTCCCTGTCAAAAGGGTTCAGAAGTCCAACGGTAATGGAGATGTATCTGTATGCTCCCAATCCGGCACTGAAACCGGAAAAAATGATGAACTACGAACTGAGCTGGCTTCAAAAACTGATTACTAACAAACTGACTTTGGAACTCACCGGTTACACCCTGCACGGGAATAATCTTATACAGGTTGTGGGTAGTGGGCCTACGGCAAAACGACAAAATGTGGGCAGATTTGACAACAAAGGGGTTGAAGTAGCCATTACTTATCTACCGATTGCCGGGCTTCACCTACACAGCAACTATAGCTATTTACACCAAAAAACAATAACATTGGCAGCACCACGTCAACAGTTTAACATCAATGCCAACTATAACTATAAAATTTGGGACTTTTTTGCTGGCTTGCAGTATATTGACAGGCTTTATACCAATATTTTGCCGGCTAAATCCAATTCCTACACCCTGCTCAACGCCCGGGTAAGCATCACCCCAATTAAAAGGATAAACTTGTTTGCGACGGCCAATAACCTCCTGAATAAAAACTACGAAATCAACTATGGATATCCCATGCCGAAGACCAATTTTTCAGCAGGTGTTGGGGTAAAATTTTAAAAGACAACCATTGGAAACAAATAACGAGAAATGATCAGATATATAATCGCAATTTTGGTGTTCCTAACGATGGCACAGCGAGCCAACGCAGACTCGGGCCGATCTGCCTATTCTGTTTTGATTGACACAGATGGCGCATTGGATGATTTCAGAGCCATTACAATGTTCTTAGCCGGACAAGACTTTACTGTATTGGGCGTTACCGCATCACAAGGAACATTACCCCCTGAGCAAACCTGTGAAAAAATAAATTCATTACTAAGTAGCTATTATCACAATGGAATCCCCATTGGCGTAGGGGTTGCCACAGCGATGCCCTTGCCGGAATGGTCGGGTTTTGCCAAAAATATACCCTGGGCAAAAAACCCGGGGAATATCGCAATTCAACGGGCTTTTGAT
This sequence comes from Niabella sp., assembly GCA_039811305.1. Lineage (GTDB taxonomy): Bacteria > Bacteroidota > Bacteroidia > Chitinophagales > Chitinophagaceae > Niabella. Next base: position 21,834 of record JBDHYK010000019.1, on the reverse strand, counting down.
GTAATTGAAAAAGCAGTAGCGAATAGTCCCGAAAAACTTTGCTTCGTTGCTTTAGGATCGCTTAGCAACTACGCATATTGGTTCAAACATACCCGACAAAACCCTGATAAGATTGAACAAATTGTTTGGTATGCAGGGGCTGATCTTTTCAAACAGTTCAATTATTTCACTGACAAAGCGGCGTATGCCGATATTATTAAAACCGGCGTACCACTAATCGTTGTTTCAAAGGGTGAAAAAAATATTCCCGTAAACGAAGCTTATTTGTCCATGTTGAAAAAAGCCGGCAGCAACTATTCAGAAAATGTAAGCGCTGTTTTAACATCACCGCAGGTCCAGGAAAAGTTACGGCAGGGCCACTCCCAGCTCTGGGACGACATCGTGCCTCTTTATCTTGCCCATCCCGACCTGTTTGAGTTGAGGCAAGGAAAAGAGTTCGCAACTGCCCGGCTGAAACCACAAGTTTCCGAAGCAGAAATACTGAGCGATATTGGGCAAATCTTTAACTCAAAAACGGAGGCCATGAACCGGGTATTCATTAACTTTCCAACTCATAAAAATTTGTACAAACCCGCTTATGCCAACATGGTAGATACCACCTTACATCATTTTGGTTTGGCCGAATGGAAAGCAGTGGTACTCACCAACGAAGTACATGGCCATACCGGTATTTACTCGATCATTGGGGCAAAAGCCGGAATTCGTGCATGCGAATATTTTAATGTAGGAGTGAACAACTTGTTTGCGGAGTCTTATGCAGGGCACAAACCTCCGTTAAGCTGCTACAACGATGGCATTCAAATTAGTACCGGAGCCACTATTGGACAGGGGTTGTTATCTGTTTCGGACACGATACTGCAAACCCCTACGGTAGTTTTCAGTTTTAACGGACAGAAAGTAAAAATTACGCTAAAAAACGAAATATCCAAAAAAATGCAGAACGATATTAATGCAGGGGTGAAAAAATTTGGCATGTCAGGCGCATACTGGGAATATATAGAAAATCTGGCGCAGGAATATTGGGCATATTTCAACCGATATAATATTTTTGAACTTGAAAATATGCCCTAAATGCACGAAGTCTCTATTGCACAGTCTATTATCCAGATTATTGAAGAGGTATTGCCTAAGAACAAAAAGGGATTCGTGTCTGCCGTAAAAATAAAGGTAGGCCAACTCAGTGCAATTGAAACCGATGCCCTGCTTTTTGCTTTTGACATAGTAAAAGCGAAGACCTTATTACATAGTGCAAAATTAAATATCGAAATTATTGAGGGTGGGGCGCTTTGTAATGACTGTAAGCAGGATTTTAGGTTAAGCAGTTTTGCTACGCCCTGTCCGTATTGTGGCAGCTATAGGGTAAGCATTACCGTTGGCAAGGAGATGAAGGTAGTCAGTTATGATTTTGAAGAAAACTAATCTATACCATGCAGCAAACGGGTAAATATATCATGATTGCAGGGGCAGTTGTACTAATTGCCGGTATAGTGATTTTTTTTTGGGGCGACAAACTTCAATTTCTCGGTCGCTTACCCGGAGATATACGAATTGAACGAGAAAATTTTAAATTCTTTTTCCCAATAACCACGATGATATTGCTCAGCTTGGCAATTAGCCTGATCATTTGGATACTGAGGCAATTTTAAGAAATCGTTTTCCTGAGTTCGGGCAGAAAGAAATTAAAAGCGTTTTCCAGGTTTGTGGCAGCTTCTTTGCTTAAGCCAACCCCCATCTCCCATCTGTCGCCACAAATTTTCATAATAAAAGCCCTGGGCAATTTTTTATACAGCATCTGAGAAAGAGAAAGCAGCACCTCGGGGCTTTGGTTGTGCGAAGCAATAAAACCTGGGGGGGTACGCTGGCAGAATTCGAAATGAAATCCTATTTCAAACGCTTCCAGCGTAGCATCTGAAAAAATTACGGTATCATATTGTGCAATTAATTCAGCATCCTCTACCTGTAGTTGAAAACGATATTCTACGTCAACATTGGGCAAGGCCAGGGCTTCCACCTTTTCGGCAAACCGCCAGCCAAGTCCGTCGTCGCCCCGCCCTTCATTACCGATACCGATCACTAATTGTTTTTTATTTTGTTCTCTCATCTGTTGAAACAAGGGGAAATGACCCTTTTTGCCGTGTCAACGATTCAGTCGGACATCATTTATCCTATTGAACGCCTCTATCGGTTTTGCGGGGACCACCCATTACTGTTTGAAGGAAGCATTACCAGGGAAAAGCGCAACAGCTACGCAAGCAATGCCTAAAATAGGGAATTGTCTCTTTCTTTTATTGCCGCGTCAATTTGTTTGCAGATTGCATCAAATGTTTGCTCAATAGTTCCCCCTCCCTGGATGGAGGTCAGGTTGTTTTTGTTTCTATAATAGGCGGCAACCGGTTCGGTACTATCATGATATACTGAAAACCTTTTTCGCACCACCTCTTCGTCAAGGTCGTCTGAACGACCGGAAATAGCACCCCTGTTAAGAATTCGTTTTACCAATACATCATCTTCAACATCTAAGGCAATTACCGATAGAATCGCCATTTTTCGATATTCTAACAGTTTGTCAAGTGATATGGCCTGGCTCACTGTGCGCGGAAAACCATCAAACAAAAACCCCAGGGCCTCTTTGTTTTCTTCGAGCCGGTTGTCAATAATACCTACTACCATTTCATCGGGAACTAATTGGCCTTTATCAATCAATTTTTTGGCTTCAATTCCGAGTGGTGTTTTTTTGTTTATTTCCGCCCTCAGCAAATCTCCGGTGGATAAATGTACTAACCCGTACTTTTCAACCAGTTTTTCAGACTGAGTACCTTTGCCACTGCCAGGAGGTCCAAATAAAATTAGATTGTACATTCTGATTCTAAATTTTTTACTACCAAAGATAACGCGCCTATTGACAAAAACCTGATATTGTTACATTAAATAAATATGATTTATTACAGTTTTCTCCAGCGATGCACAACTATCTCTGTAAATTTCTTGTTATTGTGAAGTGAAGTGCCTCGTAAAAATTGTATGGATCATCGGGTTTTTGTTTTTCCTGGGTTGTGGCAGTACCCGGGATACCCCTCAACATGAAACATTAAAAATGAACAAAAATAGTAACCCAGTGTACTCGCACACCGAAAATACCCCTGTAAAACTCAATGAAGCCGACTGGAAGAAAATACTGTCGCCCGAGGTTTTTGCGATCGCCCGGCAGAGGGGAACCGAGCGCCCCTGGAGCAGCAAATTTGAAAAATTTAATGAAATAGGCACCTACTATTGTGCAGCCTGCGGCAACCCATTATTTAGAAGCAACACCAAGTTTGAAAGTGGTTGCGGCTGGCCCAGTTTTTATGAACCGGTGGCAAAGAATAGTATCATTTATTTAGAAGATCGCACACACGGAATGATCCGCACCGAAGTGCAATGCGGACGATGCCAGTCGCACTTAGGCCATGTGTTCGAAGACGGGCCCGCACCCACTGGTCTGCGGTATTGTATTAATGGCGTAGTTTTAGACTTCGAACATGCAAAAAAACTAGAGAAACCTGCGGGATAAAACGCTGATACCGACTTTAATGGACACCAGTTTTATTTATCAGGTGGCAGTGTGAAATTATTGACAACGAACTGATAAGTTCCCGAACCCAAGTTTACAACAGTGTAGCCTTTATCCGCACCAACAATTTTAATGTCTTTTGCATCAGACAAAACCCTACCCGACTCGGTTATAGCATCTGCATTGGCAGAGGGAATATACACGGTAGCCTTTGTGTTTACAGGCAGGGTTAGGTTCATTGTCAACTTATTATTTTCTATGTTCCATCCGCTAACCACCTGGCCGTAGTAGGTGTGCAGGCTGGCTTGTGCTTGTGTAAGGCTTCCCCCGGGGTGGGGCACTATCTTAATGTGCTTATATCCCACACCGTCTTCGTAAGTATCTAAGCCCGCCACAGATCGGTACAACCAGTCTCCGACAGCGCCATAAGCGTAATGATTAAACGAGTTCATGCCCGGGGTCTGAAAACTGCTGTCCGGCTTCTGTCCATCCCATCGTTCCCAAATAGTGGTAGCGCCCATTTTTACCGGGTATAACCAGGACGGGTACTTTTCCCGTTCTAAAAGCTGATAAGCTAAAGAAGTGTAACCAAACCGTGTAAGTACGTGACACAAATAGGGGGTACCCAAAAATCCGGTTGTAAGGTGTCCGTAGCTTTTTACGTTGTTGGCCAATCGTTCAGCAGCCGACTGCCGTAAGGGTACCGGTAGCATATCAAAATGTAAAGCCAGTGTATAGGCTGTTTGTGTTCCCGAAACTAACCTGCCAGAAGGTGTTACATATTCATTGTTGAATGCAGCCTTAATCCTTTCCAATAAGGTGCTGTATATAGTTATATCCTCCGTTTTTGCTAACAGTTTTGCCGCATTTAATAGAATTTGGGTAGAATGGGCATAAAAACACTGTGCAATTAAAAACTTGTCGGTTACGGCTGCCCGCCCACTGTTATCATCGTCGGGACGATAAAAAAGCCAGTCCCCATAATGATCCCCTGAATTGTACAAATCGTTTTTTGCAATTTTTCGAATACTTTCCACAAAAGACTTCATACTATTGTACTGATTTTTCAGAAACCGAATATCGCCGTAGGCAAGATACAAGTTCCAGGGTGCAATTGTGGCCACGTCGGACCAGCCGGTACTGTTGGTACTGCCGGGGCCCAATACGTTTGGAACCACATGCGGAACTCGTCCCTCCACCTGGTCAGCGGCTACATCCTGAAGCCATTTTGCAAAAAAATTGTGTACCTGCATATTGAAAGTTGCAGTTCTTGAGAAAGCCTGCGCATCACCCGTCCAACCCAAACGCTCATCGCGTTGTGGGCAGTCCGTTGGAACATCCAAAAAATTACCCTTTTGCCCCCACTCAATATTATGTTGCAACTGATTAACTAATGGATGGGATGAAGAAAAACTGCCGGTGGGTTTCATAGCGGAGTACAGCGCAACGGCTTCAAAATTTTCGGGATTTAGCTCGCCGGGGTAGCCTTCAATTTTTAAATATCTAAAGCCCTGCCATGTGAAATGGGGATGAAAAATTTCCTCGCCACCACCTTTAAGAATGTATTTGTTTTGAGCCTTAGCCGCCCTAAGGTTATCGGTGTAAAAATTTCCTTTTTTGTCTAATACTTCGGCGTGAGAAAGCGTAACGGTATCACCAGCCTTACCTTTTACCTTCATAATTACCCAACCGACCAGGTTTTGGCCAAAATCAACCACCTGCTCGCCCTTGGGTGTTTTTAACAATTTCACCGCTTTAAATACTTCTTGTTTTTTCACCGGTTCGTTGTACTGAGCCAGCAAGTGATCCATACCCTTTGTTCCTATCTTTACTGACTCCCAGTCCTGATCCATATACCCGGGTTGCAACCAGCCGGTTTTTTCTTTGCGTGCATCAATTATTTCCCCGTCATAGATCTCAGAAAATATAATTTCACCGGTAGAGGACTTCCAGGTGTCGTCGGAAATTATCCGCTCTTCGCTTCCATCCGTATAGGAAATATTTAGTTGAAACAGCAAACCCAGCGTGTGGCCGTAGATATTCAGGTTGTCTTTCCATCCCAGTTTACTGCGGTACCACCCACTGCCCAAAATAGCGCCGGCCACATTCTCTCCGTTTTTCAGTAAGTAAGTTACATCATAAGTTTGATATTGTAATCTTTTGTTGTAGGAGGTCCAACCCGGTGTGTACCACGCATCACCGATGCGGATCCCGTTCAGATAGGCTTCGTACATACCATGAGAAGTAATAAAGGCCGTGGCTGTTTTCACTTTTTTGTGAACAGCAAATTCTTTACGCATCAACGGACAGCTTTCATTTACCTTGTTCTCAACTCCGGGCTCTATCCAACGGGCGCTCCAGTCAGAGGGGTTGAGTAGCCCCATTTGAAAACTATTTGTGCGGCTCCAGGCCGATTGTTTGCCTTCATTATCCCACACCCGAACCTGCCAGGTATATTTTTGGCCACTCTGCAAAGCCTTCCCCCGGTAGGGTACATACACCGATGCATCCGATAGCGTTTTAGCACTGTTCCAAACCAGTTTTTTATCCTGATACACTCTTATTTCATAGGCCTGCTGTGTGATATTTCTTTTACTATGGCGAATCTGCCAGCTAAAAAGAGGTTCTCTTGAATCCAAGCCTACAGGATCTGTAAGGTTTTCGGTGAGCAGCCCGAGCACCTGCGGTTGCGAGAAAACAGGCGCGAAATAAAACAGCGTCGCCATCAATAGGAAGATCGTTTTCATTGTAAAATTTTAGGTTCAATGGATAATAGCAAAAATCGCTTTTCAAAACTACAATTGTTTTTTATAAGTAGCGATGAAATAAAAAAGAGTTGGTTTTATAAAAAACTGTATTTTTACCGCGTTAACAAGAATTTTAGATTTTTTTTAGTTTACAGTACTATTTAGTACAAATACTTTATTTTTGCACTCAAATAACAAAAAACTTAAGACATGTCAGACATTGCATCAAGAGTAAAAAAGATTATCGTTGACAAATTAGGTGTTGACGAAGCAGAAGTAATCAATGAAGCTTCTTTTACCAATGATTTAGGTGCCGATTCCTTAGACACCGTAGAGTTAATCATGGAATTCGAAAAGGAATTTAACATTTCGATTCCTGATGAGCAAGCCGAAACCATTACAACTGTAGGCCAGGCTGTATCTTATTTGGAAGAGCACGCCAAGTAGTATGTTGAAAATCAGGGCATTAGAAATCCCTGGTTTTGGCTAAAGAGTAAAAATTAGTACACCGCCTTTGATAGTGGATAACCATGACAAAGGCGGTTTTTTTCTTAAACCAACTAATATACGCGGTATGCAGTTAAAAAGAGTCGTAATTACGGGAATGGGGGCTCTCACGCCTCTTGGAAATTCAATTGATGAATATTGGAACGGGCTTGTGAATGGCGTATCCGGTGCGGCCCCTATCACATTGTTTGACGCCAGCAAGTTTCGCACAAAATTCGCCTGCGAGGTAAAAGGATTTGATGCCACTCAGTATCTTGACAGAAAAGAAGCCCGAAAAATGGATCGCTTCACACAATTTGCTTTGGTTGTCAGCGATCAGGCGCTTGCTAATGCGGGTCTCAATAAAGAAAATATTAACCCCGACAGGGTGGGCGTGATATTTGGTAGTGGCATTGGCGGGCTGATTACGTTTCAGCAAGAGGTGTCGGAATTTGCTAAAGGCGATGGTACGCCCCGGTTTAACCCATTTTTCATTCCAAAAATGATTCTGGACATTGCAGCCGGCCAGGTAAGTATGCGCCACAACCTCAGAGGCCCCAATTTTGCTGTAACCAGCGCCTGCGCCAGCAGTACCAATGCCATGATTGAAGCCGCCAACCTAATACAATTGGGCAAAGCCGATATTATTGTAACCGGCGGCTCAGAAGCTGTAATTGCTGAAGCAGGTGTAGGTGGATTTAACGCAATGAAAGCCATGAGCGAGCGCAATGATGACCCCGCTACTGCCAGCCGCCCCTACGACAAAGATCGCGATGGTTTTGTAATGGGCGAAGGTTGCGGAGTTCTTATTTTTGAAGACTTAGAGCATGCATTGGCCCGTGGTGCCAATATCATTTGCGAAGTAGCCGGAGGTGGTGCTACCGCCGATGCCTATCATATTACTGCACCGCATCCAGAAGGTTTGGGCGCTAAAAACGTAATGATAGCAGCGCTTAAAGATGCTGGTATGCAGCCAAGCGATATTGACTACATCAACACACATGGTACTGCCACCCCACTTGGCGACATTGCTGAAATAAAAGCTATTACCGATGTTTTTGGCGATCATGCTTATAAGCTGAATATTAGCTCTACTAAAAGTATGACAGGGCATTGCCTGGGTGCCGCCGGGGTTTTAGAAGCAATCGCCTGCATAAAAAGTGTAATGCATGATATTGTGCCGCCGACTATCAACCACTTTACCGATGATCCCGACCTCGATCCCAATCTGAATTTTACATTCAATAAAGCTCAGCACCGAACCGTAAATGCTGCATTAAGCAATACCTTCGGTTTTGGCGGACATAATGCCTGTTTGATCGTAAAAAAATACGTAGCTTGAAATCGTGAGTTTTTTTAAGGGTTTACTCAGAAAAAAATCAGATTCGGCTCTTGCTAAAGAGTTGAAAAATATCCTGGGCTTTTGCCCACAAAACCTTTCTCTGTACAAAACAGCCCTTACCCACCGTTCCATGTCGGAGGGGGTGGACGAAAACAATGAACGCCTTGAATACCTGGGTGATGCCATTTTGAGCGCTCTTGTTGCCGCCTATCTCTTTAAAAGATACCCTTTTCAGGGAGAGGGCTTTCTGACTGAAATGAGAAGCAAAATGGTCAATCGGCAAAAGCTGAACGAAGTGGCCTTAAAAATGGGATTAAAGAAAATTTGCAAATTCAATAAGTTAGACGGTTCCTTAAAAAGTAGTCATATTTTTGGCAATACCCTTGAAGCCCTTATCGGTGCTGTCTTTTTAGATAACGGGTATAATAAAACCCACCGCTGGGTAACTGATTACGTTATCATGCCGCACATGTTTATGGACGAAATTGAGTCCACAGAAATCAACCATAAAAACAAACTATATGGCTGGGCAAATAAAAATGGCAGAGCGTTGGAATTTGTTACCTTAGATGAGCATTTGGAAAACGGGCGCCGCCTGTTTACCGTAGCCGCCGTTGTTGACGGAGACCCAATTGCCCAAGGGAAAGCCTATAACAAAAAAACCGCATCCCAGATAGCCGCCAGCTCGGCAATTGAAATATTGCAGATAAAAAGCGACTAACAGGCATCGGTGCAAATTATTGAATCATGTTGCGAAAAATATTCACGCTAAATATTCTGGTAGTATTTATAGCCTGTTCTGGAAACAGATCCGATCAAGACCTGATTACTGCCGCAATTGAGTACGATAATTCCGTCAGAGTCCATGTCAGCGAAATGCAACACCTGATTCTGAACATGCAAGAGCAAGAATCTGACTCGGTACTTTTTTCAGAAGGATTTAAAAAGCAGACGCATGTAATGGATTCGCTTATAAAATCTCTTGCAAAACTTCCCAAATTCAAAGGGTCGTCCGCCTACAGAGATGCGGCCTTACGGCTGGCAGGGGTGTATAAAAGAACAACCGCTACCTATTTCCCCCAGATTGCTACGCTATATAAAAACGCAAAACTTACTACCACGGATAGTGCGGTGCTACAGCCAAAACGAGTGAAAAAAGACAGTACCGGCGACAGCGCCAGCGTTAAACTGGCAAACAAACCCATAAAAAAAGAACCTTCGGTAGATAGTACCGCAGCAAAACTCATTCTTCAGCTTCGCAGAGAAGAAACCGTGGCCGACAGCCTGTTTTTGAAAGAAAAGACTGAATTTGCCAAAAAATACAAATTTCCCGAATTAGAGTAAGCCCTGCCAACTGTAAGCAAAAGAGGTAGCACAAAAAAACGTTCACTGCCCCCAAATTTTCTAAACGCCAAACATCGGGCAGGCCTAAATGGTTATTGATACAATGAACTCTCTCATTTATTTAGATAATAGCGCCACCACCTGCTGCGACCCTCGGGTATTGGAGACGATGCTCCCCTATTTTACCGAACATTACGGCAACCCCTCCAGTCGCAATCATGCTTTTGGATGGACAGCGGAAACCGCAGTAGAAGAAGCACGAAAATCGGTAGCGAGCCTGATAGGAGCCACAGCCCAGGAAATTGTATTCACCAGCGGCGCTACCGAAGCCTGCAACTTAGCCCTGAGGGGTGTAGCCGAAAGATTCGCCACCAAAGGCAACCATATTATCACCACCAGGGTGGAGCATAAAGCGGTGTTGGATACCTGTAAAGCTTTAGAAAAAAACGGAGTTGAAATTAGTTATTTAGACGTGGACAATATGGGGCTCTTACACCCCGAGGCGGTTCGGGCAGCCATTACGCCCAGAACCATTTTAATTGCCCAAATGTATGCCAATAACGAAACCGGCGTGGTGCAGCCCATCCGGGAAATTGGAGCCATAGCTAAAGAGCAGAAGATTTTGTTTTTTTGCGATGCCACCCAGGCAGTTGGAAAAATTCACGTAAGTGTGCAAGACGATACTATTGATTTGCTGGCACTTAGTTCTCACAAAATCTATGGTCCAAAGGGTGTTGGAGCCCTATACCTTAGACGAAAAAACCCCCGGGTAACGCTGACCCCTCAAATTACCGGCGGAGGCCAGGAACGAGACGTCCGCAGTGGCACCTCGAACGTACCCGGAATTGTGGGTTTAGGCAAAGCCTGCACTATTTGTAAAAACGAAATGCAGTCGGAGGCCCTGCGCTTGCAGGAACTTCGCGATTATCTGGAAAACGGGCTTCTGGCAATAGAAGCATCCCGCATAAATGGTCATCCTCAAAAAAGACTTCCCCATATCTGCAATATATCCTTTAATACACTGATTAGCAGCCAGTTACTTGCCGCATTAAACAAAACAATGGCTTTGTCATCCGGGTCGGCCTGCACTTCGGGCTCGCGCGATCCCTCTTATGTGCTGAAAGCCATGGGCTTAGACGAAAATTGGGCACGTGCGGCCATCCGCTTTAGCTTGGGAAGGTTTACAACAAAAAAGGAAATAGACATCGCCATAGCTGAAGTTAAAAGGGTGGTTGAGCAATTGAGAAGCGAGAGTTTTGAATGGCAACTACTGAAACAAAAAACAATACCTTAATTCATTAACTTTGCACCGGTTTTTTTGTTGTAAGGTACGCAACTCTATTTTTTTATACAAAATAGGGGCGAAATAAGAATTTTTATGAATTTTCAGCAAAACGGCATCTACATCAGCGATGAGGCAAAACAGCGGGTACTTCAAATCCTTGAGGAAAAGAAACTTTCCGGTCAGGATGCGTATTTTTTGCGTGTGAGCGTGGTGAGTGGTGGCTGCAGCGGCCTTAGTTATCAGCTTGATTTTGACAATGAAGACAAGCCCAAAGACCAGGTTTTTAAGGATAAGGGAGTGAAAATTGTTACCGATATGAAAAGTCTGTTATACTTATTAGGTACAACATTGGAGTTTTCAGACGGTTTCAATGGTAAAGGGTTCTATTTTCTTAACCCAAACGCCTCGCGTACCTGCGCTTGTGGCGAAAGCTTTTCAGTATAGCAGGATGTACTTCATTGAACCACAAGAAAAATTAGCAATATATTACCCTAAAAGGTACTTTGTAAAACGCTTTATTTAGTAAACTAACTCATCATTTTATGTCTAAAGAGACGATCACGTATATAGTTTTTGGTATTGTAATATTAATTGCCCTAATTTTTGACCTGGGGCTTTTAAGCAAAAAAGGGAAGAAAGTCAGTATCAGGCAGGCAATGTTGCAAACCATTTTTTGGGTGTCGTTGGCTTTATCTTTCTGTGTATTCGTTTATTTTGAAGACGGACGATTGCCGGCTCTTGAATTTTTAAGCGCCTACCTGATGGAGTGGAGCCTCAGCATTGACAATATCTTTGTGTTCATACTCATATTTACGGCTTTTAATGTCAAAGAAATTCATTACGGTCGCTCTCTTATCATCGGTATTCTCTTAGCCATTGTTTTTCGTGTCATTTTTATAACGGTTGGAGTAGCCCTGGTAGCCAAGTTTCACTGGATATTATATCTCTTTGGTGCATTTTTGATCTATACGGGTTACAAAATGTTTACGGCAGGCGAAGATGATGAATTTGATCCCAAAACATCGCCGGTATATAAATGGATGAACAAGGTGTTGCCCATGACACCAAGCGACGGTAACGGCAAATTTATAGTTCGAGAAGGTAAAAAGCGAAAATTTACGATCCTTTTTGTGGTGGTAGTGATGCTGGCAGCAATTGATTTGGTATTTGCTTTAGACTCCATACCAGCCGTAATGGGTATTTCTCAAGACAGAATGGTAATCTATACTTCCAATATTTTTGCGGTTTTAGGCTTGCGATCTCTGTTTTTTTTATTGAGAGGGGCTGTAAACAAATTCGGATACCTGCAACAGGGGATTGCTGTGGTGCTGGTATTTATTGGGGCAAAAATGCTGGGCGAACATTGGATCAACCAGTGGGTGGATAAAACGACCCAGGTTTTTGTATCCTTAGGCGTGATTGTACTGTGTATTGTTGCCAGTATTCTTTATTCAATTTATCATAAGGAAGAACCCGCCACCGAAGACCAGAATGTTAAAGTGGACATTTCTGAGTAATTTGCCATCTATAAACCCATGCTGTGGCCGGCACTTTACAACATATAGCAAAAATTCTAAAGGCAGAAACGATCCCGGTTGACGCCTCCATAGAGTCCCTATTGATTGACAGCAGAAAATTAACCATCCCGGCTACCACCCTCTTCTTCGCCTTAGAGGGCCCCCGCCAAGACGGACATCTTTTTATTAAGGAATTGTATCAGCGAGGTCAGAGATATTTTGTTATTTCAAAACCGATTCCAGAAGAACAATACCCCGAAGCCGTCTTTTTAAAAGTTGACAACACCCTAAAAGCACTGCAACTCATTGCTACACAACATCGTAAGTTATTCGATATTGATGTAATCGCTATTACCGGCAGCAACGGTAAAACCATAGTAAAAGAATGGCTGTATCAGCTATTACAAGCCGACAGAAGAATTGTACGAAGCCCCAAAAGCTATAATTCGCAGATAGGCGTACCTCTAAGTGTGTGGCAGCTATCGGCTTCAGATGATTTGGCCATTTTTGAAGCCGGCATCAGTAAGCCTGGCGAAATGGAACAGTTAGAAACCATAATACAGCCTTCAATTGGGGTACTCACTAATATCGGGTCGGCTCACAACGAAGGGTTCGAAACAAAAGAACAAAAACTGTTAGAAAAATTGAAACTGTTTCGTCATTGTAAGGTGCTGATTACCCCAGGCGATGACGAACTAATTACAAAAAATCTTCAACACCTATCCGTTCCCGTTTTTTGTTGGGGAGGGGCAGAAAGCAATGCGCTAAGAATTATTTCCACACAAATAACAACCGGCGAAACCAGCATTATTTATCAATATGGCGAAACAAATTTTAACGTCGTTATTCCGTTTACAGATGCCGCTTCGATAGAAAATGCCAATACCTCCTGTGCTGTTTTATTATACCTGGGACTGGAACCGGCCACTATTATAAAACGAATGAAAAAACTTCATGCCGTTACTATGCGGTTGGAGTTTAAAAAAGGCATCAACAATAGCACCATCATCAACGATAGCTACAGCGCCGACATCAACGCACTTGCCATAGCGCTCGATTTCTTACAGCAACAGGCAAAAGGCCTAAAAAAAACTGTAATTCTTTCTGACTTTGTGCAGCAAAAGCAGGATACTACCAGGTTTTACGCCCGAATTGCAGACCTGCTGCAGCAACATCAAATTGACCGTTTTATAGGTATTGGAGAAAAAATGCAAGAACTAATACCCGGTATTGTTGACGGAAAGAACTACGGCTATACCGTGTCCCTCTACTCCGGTACCGATGAATTTCATCGCCAGTTCAAAAGTTCCCGGTTTAAAGACGAAGTAGTGCTGGTTAAAGGAGCACGGCGATTTAAATTTGAACAGTTGGTAGCACTGCTGGAACAAAAAGTCCATCAAACCGTTTTGGAAATAAATTTAGACGCCGTTGCGCATAACTTCAAGGTTTTTCAGCAGGTGTTAAAGCCTCAAACAAAAATAATGGTGATGGTAAAAGCCTTTGCGTACGGTAGCGGCGGAACCGAAGTCGCCAACCTGTTGCAATATCAGAAAGCCGATTACCTGGGGGTAGCCTACGCTGATGAAGGAGTAGAACTTCGCAATGGAGGCATCACCCTGCCCATCATGGTCCTGAACGCCGAAGAAATAGCTTTTGACGCCATTACAGAAAACATGTTGGAACCCGATATTTTCTCTTTGGAACTGCTACACGCATTTATTCAGCACCTAAAAGACGCCGGATTAAAAAATTATCCCATCCATATTGAAATAGAAACGGGCATGAACCGGCTGGGCTTTTCTGCAGACAGGCTGTTACAGTTAGGCGAAGTTTTAAAAAACAACCAACAGGTGAAGGTAGTATCTGTGTTCTCACATTTGGTAGCAAGTGAGGATGCTGCAGAAGACGCCTTTAGCCTGCACCAATACGATTTGCTAAACGAAGCTGCCGATCATTTGGAACGCGAATTAGGCTACTCTTTTCTTAGGCATCTTGCAAATTCATCAGGCATCCTGCGGCTACCCCGGTTGCAAATGGATATGGTGCGGCTGGGCATTGGCTTGTATGGAATAGGTGCAGCTACCACCCCCGATTTACAACCGGCACTAAGTTTTCGATCCACCATCGCACAAATAAAACATCTAAAAAAAGGGGAAACTGTAAGTTATAACCGCAAAGGGGTGATCACAACGAATGATGCGATCATTGCTACGGTTCGAATTGGGTATGCAGATGGCTATTCCAGGCGCTTTGGCAATGGTGTTGGCCGCATGTTTGTAAAAAACCAGGTTGCGCCGGTAATTGGCACCGTGTGTATGGATATGACTATGATTGACATTACCGAAATACCCGATGTGCAGGAGGGGGACGAGGTTATTATTTTTGGAAAACCGCAGTCGGTGGAGCAGGTAGCAAAATCTATCGGCACCATTCCCTATGAAATCATGACGGGCATTTCACAACGAGTTAAAAGAGTGTATTGGAGGGAGTAGAACCCTGTTTTGAATGGGATGTCCCGGATTTTACGGGATGGAATCTTTTTCCGAATTGTCCGATTATTTAGTTCATAAAACGCAAACAATTGATAATCTGATCTTCAGATTTTTAAAAAGCTGCATTTTGCTGACCTAATCGGTCAAATTATATAAAATCAGACCCGTAACCGTTGCCAAATTTATAACTAAAAGTTCATTGTAGTTCCTATCGCTCGGGGCATTCCAAATAGTTGCGAGCGTCATCTCGCCGCAGGGCGAGATCTCCTGAATATTGGGGTAGATTCCTCACTTCGTTCGGAATCACCATAAATAGGATATTCGACTGAATAACGGCCATACTGAAGTTTACCAAAGTAAGCAATGAAGCCCGAAGTCATTTAACTCCGGGCTTTAATTATCAAGGCTTTTTCTATTCCTCATAATGCTTTAGTGGCAGTTATATATCATTGAATGTACTATAATTTAATGATTTTGCTAAGCCTTCAATTCCAGGAAAAAGAATCTCAGAGTTAATATTCATTTTTCTTAAGTTTAGTAAAATCTGCGTATGTATTTCTTTGGGGATATTAATTTTGATTACTGAAAATTGGCTTTGAGTATATGAGTCAGAGTTTTTAACTAGATGTCTAAAGTCCCAAAATAATTTTGGGGTTTTAACGATGGAAAATAAATTCTCCATAAAAGGCACTTTTATATTTGTCGGCATAACAAATAGTCCTTGTTGTCTGTAAAGCCTTTCGTTACTATTTTTCGGTCGAATTATTAATAATTGCTTTTCGGTGGGTGAATATGATTTTTCTATTTTTTGATTTGCAAGTTCCAACGAAAACTTGTCAAGTTCTTTAAAAGATGCGCTGTTTGTGGAGTACTTTTCTTGATACAAGGAAAAAGCATATGAACCAATGATATGCTTATTTACAGCCCAAACACAAGCGTCATTAGAGCTTTCATAAATTGCCATATGAGCTGCTATGAAAAATGATTCTGTAAAGTCAACAAGTCTCGTAGCGGAACCATAGTGTTGCATAATTGATAACCACTCTATATAGTCATTATCATCAATTGTTTTACGTCTAAATAATGGATATTTCCAGCAAAATTCTTCTAACATTTGTTCCTCTTGCCAACAAATCAAAGCCTTGTCTATATAGTTGGGATAGATTCGTTCTAAAAGTCTCTCAAGTGATGATGAAATATTCCATTCCTTGTTTGATTGTCCTCTATAAATAAGCTGCTTGTGTAGCATACTGTCTAACAAAAAAAAATCTTTCCAGTTCTTCAACTCAGTCTCTATGAATAAATGTTCGTCTTGGATCATGGTGTAGTATAATTGCTTGAAACGTCAAGCTGTGAAAAAAGTTTACAAGCTTTTGCTAAGATAGTAAAGTATTTGTAAATTGAGAAAGAATTCAGGTCAGCCAAAATATGCCGAAAATAAAAGGTGTCCACCGGGATCAAATTAGCTTTTCAAGTATGGAAACAAGGGTGTCACAGGACAACGAAATACGCTTCGATACACGTGTTTAAGCATCGGAGCGAATGCTCCATCCTTACCAAATTAACTCTTGCCTGAGCGAAATTGCTCCAAGGTCTTTTTCTTAATTTGTTCGTAATCGAAGCTATTTTGTTCTTTTTTCATTGTTTAAACTGTTTTTTAAAGTTCATATAAGATTTTGAACTTGACACAGTTTATTTTACAGTCTCAAAAATAATTTCTGCCAAAAAGTAAACGAAATACTTCCCTATTTTTTTGAAAGTCTATAGCTATTAGTGATTTTGGCTAGTTCCCAATGTCTTCCATATCGGGATCAACAAGAATACTGAGCTTGCCGAAGTAAAGCTTGCCGAAGTAAACCCGCAACTTCATTGCGCTAGGGAGTGTTTATGTCTTATTTGTTATGGCTGGCTTTCTACTTGTCTTTCGTCTTTTTCTTTCCTATTTGTTTGGGATTATCTTTCCCTTTTAGTGCTGTCTTTGCATTTAAAGATGTAACTACTTTTTTGCCTGTTTGCGTTTCCAATGCTTTTCGGGCGTCACCTGCAATTTTACCGCCTCGTTCAGCAACTTTTACACTTTCTTCAAAGGTTTCGGGGTTTGTAGATTGTGAGATGTCTTTTGTTGAAGCCTCTGCAAGCATATTTAAAATCAATTCGATATTGGTCATATTGTCCCGAAGATTTTCCTTTTTCAGCCCTTTGAGAATTTTATACTCTTTGGTCGTTTTTCCTGCCCACGCTTTAGTAATGATGTCTGTTAGTGTTGCGAACTGAATACCTTCTTTTAGTCCCCGTTTTTTCCATTCGTCCGTAAGCTCTTTGCGGATTTCAATACTTTTAATACGTTGGTTGATCCAATTTTCGGAATATCCTAACTTTAAATATTGTTCCAAAGCTCTGTCAATGGTAATTTCGGGGTCTTGCATTTCGTCCAAACGTTCCGATGCTAACTGTGCTAACCACAATTTAAAGGGTTCTGCTTTTGGTGACGGAATAGATTGAATGAGCCTAAATATTTGCTCTGTATCTGCCACGTCAGTCAGTCGCATTTTACCATCTAATGAAACCATTTTCAACTGTCCGATTTTTTCGGACAGTTCGCTTCCCTCTTTTTTTAGCTTGATTTTTAAGTCACTCCAATACTTTCTCGGACGGTCTGTTCCTGTCAATACCTCAATTACATCAATAACTGAAATATACCAAAGTTCTTTCTCCTCGTCCCAATGCGTACGAACCTGTTTTTGCTCAAATATTTTTATGGCGTTTTCTTTGCCCATTCTTATAAGTCAAGAGCAACAAAGATAAAAAACACTATTGAATTTTCGATATTAAACCGATTAAGTAACGACCTCGAAAATTATGATTACTTATTTTTTTTCTTTGTAAATTTCATGTTCGGCCGCATGACCAGGTATCAAAAGTAAAAAGCCAAATGTTTTCAAGGTCGTTTTGAGCTTCGTTACTGATTTTATACTTCATGATTTTTCAAGACGTTTCTGATGAAGTTTGTTTAGAAAACTGCCACGATTGGAGTTTTTTACAAATCCTGATTTTTCTCCTTTTTTTAGTTCTTTAATGAGTTCGGTTTTCTTAGATTCTTCATATTCAAACATTCTCAAAGCGGCTCTTACTACCTCACTTGCAGAAGAAAATTTCCCGGATTGGACTTGTTGCTTAATAAAGTTATCGAAATAATCTCCTAATAAAATTGATGTGTTTTTAGCCATAATTCAAATCTTTTTTCAAAGATACCAATTGTTGGTATTTGTTGCGAAAGATTCAACGCGAAAATTTAGGACGATTTTTCAAAACTGGTTACACATAATGTCAGTCTATGAAAAAATAATTTCAAATAGGATAATGGTTGTTTATTAAAGCATTAAATTTATACGATAGCGATGCCTACCATTAGTGGTATCCTCCGCAATCAAATCAGCTTTTCAAGTTTAGAAATACAGGTTTCACAGAACAACGAAATCCGTTTTATAGACACCGCCACTCTATAATCACAGCAAGGAACACCCAATAAAGTTTAAACCCCCAAAACAGTCCCGATGTCCTTCCATCTCGGGATCAACAAGATTACTGAGCTTGCCGAAGTAAAACTGCAATTACTTCCCTTCGGTCAGTGAAAACGCTGCGCTACACGCGTTTAAGTCTTATATGTGTTGGCGGTTCGTGCTTCTTTTCCGTCATTAGTTAGGTCAATGAACATTGGAATTTAATGTCTAACTCGTCAATAAATTGAAAGTCGTTTATCCATCTGATTCCCATGTTGTCACAAACGTTGGGTATTTTTATTTTATTAGAGTTTAAAGCAGTTACCTTTTCTTCTTTCGTAACTATAGTCGCATTTTCGTGTAAAGCATGAGCAATAACCCAAGGGTCAGCTAGTGAACGAGCTTTTGTGTTGTCAACTAACAGCGGATAATCTTCCAAAATTTTACGAATGTGTATTGTAACAGGTTCGCTAATTTTATTGATTGGTATTTTGCTCCCTTTCAACCATTTTGAGAGGTCGTCTTCTGTCCGAATGATTTCTTCATTAACCAATTCAGGAATAAAAATCTTTCCATTTTTGCCGAGCTCGGTTAGGATTTTCCAATAATCAGGGCAGAATTTTGGGTTGTAATATTTTTGCCACGCTTGGATTAACACATTGGCATCCAAACAATATTTGTTTGTCTTTGTGCTCATCTAAATAACTGTGATTCGAGTTTCGGAAATTTGTTTACCTGAACATTTAACAGATTGCTAGCTAATGTCGGCTCAATAAAGCCGCCACGAAACGCATCTAAAACCGTTTGAGTAAAAAGTCTGCTATTTCTGTTTAGTTGCAGTAAAAAGTAATTTGGACCGCCCGGTTTATCCTTTTCTTTATGTTTGGCTTTTTTCTCTGCTTCTCTTTTCAAATACTCCGCATAATCAATATCAGCTTGCTTTTTAAACTTCTGATATATTGGTGACGAAATAATATTAAGATTCAATGCACGAACTAAGAGAGCAAATGAACTTACTCCTAATTGCTTTGCTACCTTGTAAACATCTTTAGAAGTCTGAAAAGAAGTTGAATCAAAACTGAAAACAATTTCTTTTGGCATTAAAGCATTTGCTGCAACTTCATTGCAGAATAATTCTACCGGATGAAATTTGTCTTTGTGTTTAATGTCGGGTTCAACTTCATTCGAGATACCTGTTTCAGCTATCCAAATATGAGCTAACTCGTGAACAAGTGTAAACAATTGTGGTGCATTCCAATCGTCCGAATTGACAAAAACGAAGGGTGCATGTGGGTCCGCAATTGCAAAACCTTGTAATTCTTCCGAGTCTAATTTAAGTCTGGAGTGAATAAAACTTGTTCTTGAAACAAAAATGCCATTCGTTTCTGCTGCATCAATCCATTCTTTAATTGGGTTGTCTGACTCGTAGGATGCAGGATTTATTTTTAATGTATCTAGAATATCTTTTGCTACGGTTTGAGGATCGTCTTTTAGTGAAAAACGACCCACAAAAGCTAATTTGTCTTCTTGATTTTCTGAATAAATATCACTAATCCATGCTTGCTTTTGTTGGATTTCTCTGATGATAAAAATTGAAGATGTTGTCAGATTTTTTGAACCTGATTTTCTAAAGTCTTGAAGTGGTTGAAAGTCACGAGGAACCTCTGGCAAAAAGAACAAAGCGAATGGTCTTTTATAGGCTTTGGCAAGTGTTTGCGCTTGTCTTATTGTCGGTTGATTTGTTCCTTCTTCCCACTCTTTTAATTTGTCAACTGACACAGAAACCTTGGCAGCAGCAATTTCTTCGGTCATTCTTGCCGATACCCTTGCCCATTTCAGCACATTTGGTGTTATGTATGCTTTGTCTGCCATTTAGATCTCAAAAATACAAATTTAAGCTCGAGTTTATCAAAATACTAATGTTTTGGTCTATAGCTGTCATATTTAGCATTCTGACTAACGTTTTTTATTTCTATTCATAATCAAGATGTTACAAATCCTAAATCGTCATTAGTCAATGCGAATTTATCAATTTGTTTTCGAATTCGTTTCACTAAACCAAGTTTTCTTTTTTCGTCAAGGAAGAGGTAATCGGTTGGAGGTTGGTAAGGCAAATTCTTCACTACCATATTCCAAAGTATTACGGCAAGTTTGCGGGCTAATGCACTTACGGCAGTTGCTCTTCCTTTTTCAAAATTGATTCTTTTGAAAAAATCCACAAGCCAGCCTTCTTTGAACTGCCCGATGGCATTTGCCGTATTTCTGAATGCAATTTTGAGCCTCGAACTTCCTTTCGGTAGGTGATGTGAGAGAACCTTCCCTCCACTGATTTTATTATTTGGAGCGAGCCTTAACCATGCGGTAAACTGTTTGGCTGATTCAAACTTTTTAATACCTTCTAATCCCACCTCACTCATCAATGCCATTACAAAGCCTTCATTAAACCCTTCAATAGCCATCAGGTCTGTCCCTTCAAAATATTGATAGGAAAGCTGGTTCATGTCGGTGTTGTTCAAGCCGTTTTTATTTTTTCTTTTGTGTGTTTTTTTAGATGCTACATGTTGCTTTTTATCATCGTCTTTATCAATGATATCTTTCAACAATGTATTGATTTGCTCATCGGTTTGTTTGATTTGACTTTGAAGGTGCAGGTAAGATTGCCATTCTTGTTGCAATGCAAAAAGGTAATCTTTTCTGCCATTGTATTGCAGTGCTTTGGCAATTTCTTCTTCACTCTTACGGCAGTTGGGATGTCTTAATTTGGCAAGCTCAGTACCTTTATGCTCCCCATTGATAAATGCCTCAATAATGCTTGTTCCTGTAAGCCCGACAATATCTCTGACTACGCCATCCAAACGCATATTCATCAAACGCAAATATTTTTGCATTCTCTTAATACACCCGGCACTTTGATTGAGTAGGTTCAATCTGTGTCTTGAATAGGTGCGGATAGTATCCGTATCGCTATCGGAAAGAAAACTCGCAGAAAGTAAACCGAGTGAGTGCAGTTTTTGTATCCCTGCCTGCGGCAGGCAGGCATCTGACAGTCTTTGATATCTGTCTTTTTGCCTTTGATGTTTTTAGTCTGTCTGCCATTGACTAAAATTACATCAAAGCCTTGTCCCACAAGTGTTGAAAACAGGTTCTGCCAGTAAGTTCCGGTACTCTCCATGGCAATGGAGGTAACGCTTTTTTCACGAAGCCAGTCGCACATCTGCATCTGGTCTTCGCTATAAACCCCGAACTCTTTTACGTCTTCGGCATTTTGTCCTACCGCCACCCAGTGGCTTCGACTACCAATGTCTATCCCTGCTGCATTGGGATTGACTACTTCCAATGAAATTTGTTTTTTGTCCATGCAACTTCTTTTTAAAGATTTACCCTGTTTAGATAATTCTCTATCCAGCAGGGTTGCTATAAAACTCCAAGGGTTGCACTTTGTGAAATTTGGAAATATTCTGAGCGGGATATTCATAAATGAACTCACCATTAAAATCTAACACCGCCCAAAACATTGCTGTTAAAGGCTTTTGCACAACCTTACCTTGATTGCCATCGGGTTTTGAAACAC
>JBDHYK010000018.1:0-24798 GCA_039811305.1 Niabella sp. | reverse complement strand
TAACGGTTTTTCGCAATATACGTGTTTGCCCATTGTAATGGCATCTGCCGCTACAATAGCGTGGGCATGATCGGCTGTAGCAACCATCACGGCATCAATACTCTTGCCCAGCTCATCGTACATTTTGCGGTAATCGTAATATTTTTTCGCGTTTGGATAGGTGGCAAATACTTTATTTTTTTCAGTATAACCCCAGTCCACATCGCAAAGGGCAACAATATTTTGATCCGTTATTCCCTTTAAAACACCGGCACCGCGGCCACCCACACCAACACCTGCAACGTTAAGTTTATCGGTAGGGGCTGTGTGTCCAAATTTTTTTCCGAATACGGTAGAGGGTACAATCGTAAAAGCGGCGGCAGCAGTGGCGCCGGTTTTTAAGAACTTCTTTCTGCTAATTTCTGATGGCATGGTTAAAATTTGAAAGTTAAAAAATAATCTGTTTGCGCGCTTTAGTTAAAAATCTGCTTGCAATCCGTTGAAACTCATGTTGGAGTGCCAAAAAGGAACAACCCCGTAAAAGTAGTGAATTTTCCGATAACGCATTCGTTATAAAGCCTATTATATGAAAAAAATCATAAGAACCGGTTTCCGATTTTGAAAATGAGTAAGCAAAGGCATCTAAACGCGGTTAAAACTAATAAATAAATCGTTATTTTTACCGCTATGAATGTGTATCCTGCCATGAAATTAAATTTTATAATAGGAGGTCTGTTTTTGGGTGGGGTTTTATTAGGCTGTGCGGGCGGCGAGAGCAACCAGCAAGACAGCATGAACCCCAACACCTCAAACCCTGTTTTTAAAAAGGGACAATCTCTGGTTGAAGTCTATCAGTGTGGTGCCTGTCATAAAGTGGATGAAACACTAACCGGTCCATCGCATAAAGAAGTTGCAGAAAAGTATGCGGGAGCAGATGCAAACACCATTGACCGTTTGGCAAAGAAAATAATTGAAGGAGGCAGTGGTGCTTGGGGCAATGTGCCCATGACACCTCATCCTAACGTGTCGGATGAAGATGCTCACACCATGGTAGAATATATCCTGATGTTAAAATAATTAATGTCTTTTAAAAAAATCATGAATAAAAGTATCGTTTTTCTACTGTCCCTCTTCATGCTATTGAATGCATGTAGTCCTTCTCGAACTTCAAAAACGCCCCAACCGCCACCTCCTGTTGTGGAGGTTCCCAAGCCAGAGCCTGAGGTGAAAACTCCGGAAATAGTGGTTGTTGCGCCAGTGAATGTTCTTAGCGACAAAGAGAAAGCAGCAGGCTGGGCACTTTTGTTTGATGGAACAACCACCGATGGCTGGCATGCCTATGGTTCGCGTACCATTGGAAATGCCTGGCGCGTTGCAAATGGTACCCTGTATTTAGATGCAACTAATAAAGATGGATGGCAGATAAAAAGCGGGGGCGATATCGTAACGGACGAAGAGTACGGAAACTTTGAACTTCAATTGGAGTGGAAGATTGAAAAAGGAGGAAACAGCGGCATTTGCATTTATATAAATGAAGATAAAAATAAATATCCTTATATGTGGAGTACCGGCCCCGAAATGCAAATTTTGGATAACAACGGCCATCCCGATGGGACGATTCATAAACACAGAGCCGGTGATTTATACGACCTGATCCCCAGTAAAACAGAACCGGTGAAACCACCCCTCGAGTGGAATCAGGTTAAGATTGTATCGCTGAACGGAAAATTAGATTTTTATCTGAATGGGGTGAACGTTGTGAGCACAACGCTGTGGAACGACGCATGGTTCAGCACTATTGCGGGCAGCAAATTCAGAAATATGGAGGGATTTGGTAGTTTTCGTACCGGCAGAATTGGCTTACAAGACCACGGCAACAATGTGTGGTTTAGAAATATAAAAATTAAGCGGTTGTAATTGTAAAAATAGTGACTTTGTTCTTTAGCCCACGGTTGTTATTTTTATCATATTGGTTAAAGATTTCAGGTGCACGGGGGTGCTGCCGGTGCTTACCACAGTATCTCCTTTTTTCAGAAAGCCATTTTTCTTTAATATCGTTATTTGATCGGCGATGATGGTGTCCAAATCGGCTTCATCATCATTATAAAAGAACGCACGAATGCCCCACCCCAGGCTAAGTTGGTTGATGAGGGTCATTTCCTTACTAAAAATGTACAAGGGAGTTTTGGGTCGGTAGCTGCTAAGTGTAAAGCCTGTAAACCCACTTTGCGTCATCCCTACCAGTGCATCGGCATTGGTATCTTTTGCCAAGCTACAGGCATTGTAGCAAATAGCATCGCTGGCGAGTGTTGGGGAATGTGGCTGGGGTTGCAATTCATTTTCCAGATCGTAATTATAGTCGGTTCTTTCTATTTCAAGGATTATTTTTTTCATAGTTTCTACTACCAGTGTAGGGTGCTGCCCCATCGCTGTTTCGCCACTGAGCATCACAGCATCGGCGCCTTCCAACACTGCATTGGCCACGTCAGTAATTTCACTGCGGTTGGGTTTCGTACG
This sequence comes from Niabella sp., assembly GCA_039811305.1. Classification (GTDB taxonomy): domain Bacteria; phylum Bacteroidota; class Bacteroidia; order Chitinophagales; family Chitinophagaceae; genus Niabella. Next base: position 22,302 of record JBDHYK010000018.1, on the reverse strand, counting down.
GTCAATCATACTTTCCATCATTTGCGTGGCCACAATAACGGGTTTGGCGCGGTGGATGCATTTTCTAATGATATTCTTTTGCAGGAGGGGTACTTTTTCTACCGGCAATTCTACTCCTAAGTCTCCACGCGCTATCATGATGGCATCAGACAGGTTGATGATGTCGCGGATGTTTGGGATGGCTTCGGGCATTTCTATTTTGGCAATGATCTTGGTTTTGCTGTTGTTTTTATCAAGTATTCGGCGTAGCTTTTTAATATCATTTGCCTGACGCACAAACGACAGGGCTACCCAGCCTAATTGCTGTTTTATGATGAAATCAAGATCGGCTAAGTCTTTTGATGTAAGAGCAGGCAGGGAGATGGCTGTATCGGGCAGGTTAACGCCTTTTTTGGAAGACAGTAGTCCACCTAACAGTACTTGTACCTGTACATCATTATTGGGTAGAATTTTCTTCACGCGTACTTCCAGCTTCCCATCGTCAATCATGATTTTATTACCCACTTTCACGTCTTTGTGAAAATTGGGATAAGACAGGTAAATTCTTTCTTTATTGCCCGTAACTTTCGTATTTGTGAAGGTAAGAATATCGCCCGGCACCACATCAATTCCTCCATTTTCAATGTCTCCTACGCGTAACTTGGGACCTTGCAGGTCTCCCAGAATGGCAACCTGAGTTTTTTCCTTTTTGTTTATTTCTCTGATATAATCTATAATTTGCTTTTTTTCTTCATGTACGCCATGAGAAAAGTTCAACCTGAAAACGTTCACACCGGCTTTTACCAGTTCTAACAATTTTTCGTAGGTATCGCAGGCGGGCCCTACGGTGGCTACTATTTTAGTTCGGTTGAAGGTATGGTTGCTCACCTTTACGGGTTCTACAATGGTCAAGCTTTTCTTTTCAATTTTCTTGTTATACATACCTGTTTTATTTTAAAGTTGCAATATCAGTTATTTATTTCAGATTCGGCAATTCTGGCTGAAATTTTGATTGGTACCTCTAAAAGCATTTCAGAGAGTTGGGTGCCGGGTGCGTGCTGTTATTAAAAACCCCTGCCTTTACAGGTCAGGGGAAAATAAAAAAAAAGAAAAATAGTTTTAACCCAGCTCAACGCTGTTGTGTAAGTCTTCATCTACCAGAATACGACCACAGTTTTCGCAGGCTATGATTTTTTTATGTTGTTTAATTTCACTTTGTTTTTGAGGGGGGATCGCGTAAAAGCAGCCTCCGCAAGCATCTCTTAAAACCGGTACTACCGCTAATCCATTACGGAAATTGCCTCGAATTTTTTCATAAGCTACCAATAAGCGCGGTTCTACTTCTTCTTTCGCTCCTGCAGACAATTTAACGTATTGCTTTTCTTCCTTCTCATTTGCGACGATGATTTTTTCCAGTTCGGCCTTTTTTATTTCCAAAGTGCCTTGTTTTGCTTCTACATTTTTCTTGGCCTTTTCCAATAAGATCACTTTTTCTGCTATTTCTTCGTTGGCATCCCGAATATGCTTTTCAGCTAATTTTATTTCGAGGTGCTGCATTTCTATTTCTTTATTAATGGCTTCAAACTCTCGATTATTTTTTACATTTTCGCTGTCTTTGTTATATTTTTTTATGAGTTCTTCGGCTTCTTTGATACTGTTTTTGCGGCCTTCAATGAACTCTGTTATCCCATTGATCTCTTCTTCAACACGGGTTTGCCTGGCGTGCAGGCCATGAATTTCGTCTTCAAGATCGGCTACTTCCATAGGTAGCTCTCCTTTTAAAATCTTTAATTCATCTAATTTACTGTCAATCTTTTGTAAATGGATTAAAGATCCTAATTTTTCTTCTATCGAAAACTCTTTAATTTGTGCCATATAAATGATGCGGTTTTTACTTTGTAAATCGGTAAACCAACCCTTGATTTTAGTTTAAAAATAAGAAACCGGATTGGTATTTACCCCCGTTTTAAGGACGGCAAAGTTAGGGAATTTTTTTTCTAAATGCGTTGCCAACAATTCTATTGTAAACTGTTCGCTTTCGTAATGGCCAATATCGGTGATTAATATTTTATTTTCTGCATCAAAAAACTCATGGTATTTTATATCAGATGTAATATAGGCGTCTGATTTTGAAGCAATTGCAGTTTTAATAAGAAAACTGCCTGCTCCCCCGCAGAGTGCTACCTTTTTAATTGTTTTTCCATTAGTGGCAGTGTGTTTTAGCATTTTTAACCCAAAACTATCTTTTAATTTTTGCAGAAATTCGGGTGCACTCAGCGGTACGGGTAGTTCGCCGGTCAATCCCGAACCGAGATCCTGATGGTAGTTCTCTAATGTGATGATTTCGTAAGCAACCTCTTCGTAGGGATGATTTTCCTTTAAGGTTTGGGTCATGGTTGTTTGCAACCAGGCGGGAAAAAGGATTTCTACTTTTAATTCCGGTTCCTGGCTTCGGATGTTCTTTTGTCCACTGAAAGGAGTGGCTGCCTTGCCGGGCTTAAAAGTTCCGGTACCTGCAACCGAAAAACTACATTCGCTGTAATTTCCGATAGTGCCCGCTCCGGCCTTAAATAGAGCGGTCATTACATCTTCTGCGAAGGAAGCAGGTACATAAAAGTAAAGTTTTTTAAGTTGTCCTGCCTTGGGAGCTAGCACGTTCAAGTTTTTTAAGCCCAGTTGTGCGGCCATTTTTTCATTGACGCCGGATCTTACATTATCCAGGTTGGTATGGATGGCGTACAGTGCGATATCGTTTTTAATCGCTTTAATAATTGTACGTTCTACATAGTTTTTACCATTTATTTTTTTGATACCCGAAAAAATAATTGGGTGGTGGGCCACTATCAGGTTACATTGTTTTTCAATAGCTTCGTCCACAACCGCTTCAATGGCATCCAGGCAGCATACCACTCCTGTACAGAGCCATTCGGGTTTTCCGGTGAGGAGGCCGGCATTATCGTAGGGTTCCTGCAGGGAGGGCGGAGCCAGGTTTTCGAGGTGGGATGTGATTTCGGAAATAGTAGGAGTCATGGCATTTCAAGTTGGAATAACAAATTTACGCGAAAAAAATAGTTAACACTGAGGATTTGGGTAGGAAGGCACTGCGCTCATGATTCGATTTTTTTTGAATCGTGAGATTGCAGATGGATTCTTTCGGAGGAACCATCGCTTACTTCTGCTGATGGACGGTTTTTTCAAACATCAGCAGGCGACCGTCTGTAGTCATTCCTTCTATCACAATTTTATATTTTGTACTGCGGTCGTTATTATAAAACCCGATGGGTACTACAGGATTCACATTCGCTAAAGTGATATAGGGCTGCCAGAGTAGGGTGATGCGGTTATCGGCTTTGCTATGTTCGGGGAGCCTAACAGCATAGTTGGGGCTGTAAAACTCTTTGACAACGGTGTAGCCATTGTATTCCATAACGTCTGTTGGTGCTTCAATAGCTGCATTTAGGTCAGCGCCCTTTTTCATATAAATGGCTAACGAACTGCCTCCACCCGGGGCACCCACAAAATTTGGGAATAATTTCACAAAAGCAATTTGATTCACAGGGATCGCTTCAATAAAAACGGCGTCGGTTGGCGACTCGTCTAAAAAGAGTTTTACATTCCCTTTGCCTAAGCCTCCGTCGCGGTAGGTAAGTTGGTATTGTCCCTGGCTATCGCGGCTTACGGTTAACCCGGCAATCCTGCCTTGCAGGTAGTCAAAAATATTGGAGCCCATCGCAACTTCCTGTGTCAGATCTAAAATCCGGGAATTGATGCCCCCGGCAAACATACCTGATGCATAGGCATCATCTAATTTTTCTGTATTTGACTTTTGTCGGGTTCGTACCGTTACATTTGCCAGCATCACCCCCTCCACTTTCAGATAATCGTTATAAGCATTACCCATTTTCTCGGCTATCGAATCGTTGTCGGTGCTGATGTAGGGTATTTGTGTTGGCAATACCGGAAAATTCTTTTGTAGCGAGTCGGCTCCATATTTTACTTTAATGTACTTACTTTTTTTCCCTTTTACATCGCTTAAAAGAATACTGGTTTTGTTGTAGAAAATGGCCGAATTTACTTTGAAACTCCCAGTGGAATCGGTATGTATCATTTGCATGATCATTTTTTGAGTACTGTCTTTGGGTTTTAGCAGCATGATCAATTCTTTATTTGCAAAGGCTCTCCGGGAACCTTCAAAGGTAACCTTTCCGTTTAGAGTAATATAGCCCAGATCTGTAAATTGGGGTTTGGGCAGTGTATTTGCAATAGCATCGGACCATTTAAAGCGGGTCCAGCCATTGGTCATCATCACCAGGTCTAAGTATTTTTTTAAAGAATCAGGGCTGTCTCCAAAATACTGGGCGGGACGGTGCACATAGCCTTTCAAATCGTTTGTAAGCATTAATGAAGAGTATATATTCTGCGAACGGGATGCATCCGTTTCATAATCCGCATCGGTTATGGCTGCCGAAAAATTACCAACGATGGTATCCTTCAGGCTAAGAGAAAAGTGGTTGCGGGAACGCTCTCCAAAATTCAGCGTGTCGGTAGTTAGGGTCACAGGCAGTATATATTCTTTGTTGTCCACAAAAGTAATTCGCTCGGCTAAGGGCTGATCAAATTTATTAAATACGGTCAGATGCATGGTTCCGGACATCAGATCCTTGGTAGTGATGGTTCCTCCGAAAAAATTCTTCCCGGGTTTAAAAGTCCATTTAAATAATACGGTGTTGTTCATCTGTGCAACCATATAGGCGGCTTTAAAATTGTCGTTTCCGTCTAACTGCTCTATTCTGTATTCTTTACCCTTTGCCGAACTTTTCATTGAAAAGGTGATCCCGTTTTTGGTGGCAGCTGGTAGCGGGTATCGTTTTTCCCCATCTGGCCCGGTAGTGACTGCAAAATAGGTTTCCTCTGGTTGTGGAACAATGTTAAAAGCACCCATGCCATCGTGCATAGTAAAAAAAGTAGTTACCATTTCATTTTTATTATTCCAGATTTCACCCTGGAGGTTCAGTGGTAATCCCCGTTCGTCGGTAACTTTAAAAGCAACGGTATTGATGAGTGATGAAATAAGATTGCCTCCTTCCGGGAAGAAACTGATGGTTACTGCCGGCGTTATCTTCGTGGGAGCTGTTTTAGGCTCTTTTCCCGATATTAAAATCCTCTTGCTAAAGACAAAACCGCTCTGATTGAGCATTAACGGCGAATAGGCTCTTAATATATAGGAGCCGGTTGTTAGGTTTTCGGGTAGGTCCAATTGCCCTACGGTGGTTCCAAAAAAAACCGGGAACACATTGCGTACGATTCGTTTGAACTGGTTGTCAACAAGCTCTACATACACCGATGTGTTATTATCACCAGCCCGATATTCAGCCAGGAAATAGCCTTTGAACCAAATGGTACCGCCTGCGTAATAGTTTTCAAGATCGGTATGCAAGTAGAGTTTTTGAATTGGGTTTGCCTCGGCCCAGTCGTTGAGGTTGATAACGGCGGTTTGTCCAAAGGAACCTGTCAGAAATAAGAGGATGCCTGTGACTGTAAACAATGCTTTTTTAACCATACACCTTGAAAATTAGCGGATTGAAGGTAAGCATTTGACTGCTACGGATGCGAAGTGTTTAAAATTTTTTAATTTTTTTTTCAAAGAACCATCCTGTTAGTGAAAGGGAAAGTAAAAAGATGCACACCGGCGGGCAATGTAACGAACATTAAAATCAGAGTTATAAAACCGATTTGTAAAAGCTAATTTTAGTGATGTTGCTGTGAAGAATCATCCATGTTGTCGTCTAAACCCGACAATTTGTCTTTAAAATCAGAGTTGGCAACATTATTGACAAGAGGAAAATGCCTAAAAGCAGTAAAATGAGTAAAAAAATAGAGCCAACAGATCCATTAAGTGAAGAATTCAATATAAATTCTGACGAGAATATAAGTGGAACTGAAAAACTGACAAATCCAATTGATGAATCTGAAACAGATCAGTTGGAAGAAGAACTAAAAGAGAGTAAAGACAAATATGTGCGCCTTGCCGCCGAGTTCGACAACTTTAGAAAAAGAACAGCTAAAGAACGTGTGGAGCTTTTTCAAACCGCCGGGAAAGATATTATTACAGATTTACTGGAAGTGTTAGATGATAGCGACAGAGCATTGGCACAAATGGAGCATTTAGAAGGGGCTGACAGGGCGCTTAAGGATGGTATGTCTCTAATTATCAATAAGTTATATTCCATATTACAAGGGCGCGGCCTAAAGGAAATGAAGGCGCTTGGAGTAGATTTCGACCCCGAACTGCATGATGCCATCGCAGAAATTGTTGCACCTACACCCGACATGGCCGGAAAAGTGGTGGACATATTAAATAAGGGATACTACCTCAACGATAAAATAATCCGCCACGCAAAAGTAGTTGTGGGAAAATAATATGGCAAAACGAGACTATTACGAGATATTGGGGGTATCCAAATCCTCCACCCCCGATGAAATTAAAAAAGCCTACCGAAAGGTAGCCATGCAGTTTCATCCCGACAGAAACCCTGGCGATAAAGCCGCAGAAGAAAAATTTAAAGAGGCAGCAGAGGCTTACGAAATACTTAGCGATGCCGACAAACGAGCACAATATGACAGGTTTGGACATGCCGGTGTAAGTGGTGCTGGTCGCGGATTTGGTGGCGGCATGAACATGGAAGATATTTTCAGCCAGTTTGGCGATGTATTCGGCGACGACCTGTTTGGGAATATTTTTGGTGGCGGCAGTCGCAGAAGCGGCGGACAACGGGCAAGAGGCATCCGCGGCAGTAACCTGCGCGTGAAACTGAAGCTGAATTACGAAGAAATTGCCAAAGGGGTAACCAAAAATATAAAAGTTAAGAAATATACCCGGTGTACCACCTGTGGCGGTAATGGCGCCAAAGATAAGAACAGCGTACAAACCTGCGGAACCTGCCAGGGGAGTGGTCAGGTACGCCGGGTGCAGAATACGTTTTTAGGACAGATGCAAACCGTAACCACCTGTCCTACTTGCAATGGAGAAGGCACTACCATTACGTCGCGATGTGCCAGTTGTAAAGGCGAGGGCAGGGTGTATGGAGAAGATACTATTACTATAGACGTGCCGCCAGGTGTACAGGCCGGCATGCAGCTCAATGTGGCGGGCAAGGGCAATGCCGGCGAACGAGGCGGTATGCCCGGCGATTTGATGGTGATGATCGAAGAAGAAGCACACAAAGACTTGCATCGCCAGGGAATGAATGTAGCTTACGACCTATACATTCCTTTTACCGATGCTGTTTTTGGCACCAGTGTAGAAGTACCTACCATTGACGGAAAAGCAAAAATAAAAGTACCGGCCGGTACCCAGAGTGGAAAAATCTTCAGACTCAAGGGGAAAGGATTCCCCAATGTACATTCTCAGTACGAAAAGGGAGATCAACTGATTCAGGTGAATGTGTGGACCCCCCAGACTTTAGACGAAGAAGAAAAAGAACTATTGGAAAAATTATCCAAGTCGCCAAATATGACGCCGAATCCCGAAAAAACGGAAAAAGGTTTTTTTGATAAATTGAAGGATTTGTTCAGCTAAAGGCTGAATCCCCGGAACATTCTAAAAAGTTGCACCCGAGTTGGCATACAAAATTTGCCAAGTCTGATGTTTTGTCGGTATCTTTGACGCCTAGTGTTCGTTCTAAACGGCATAACGCTCTATCAAAACCAATATAGATTGAATAATACCCTGAACGATAACGAATTAAAACCCCAGGAACCATTCTTGTGGTTTTTTTAGGAATATTGAACAGGTAGCACCGATTGTATTAATAATTTTAACGATATGAAACAAATTTTCCTGGTAGCCGCAGCTTTTTTTCTTGTATCCTTTATTTCAGCGCAAAACACAGGCTGGCAACGCCTTTTTAATGGAAAGGACTTAAAAGGCTGGAAGCAATTGAACGGCAAAGCCAAGTACGAAGTGAAAAATGGAGCGATTGTTGGAACAACAGTTTTGGGGGAGCCCAATTCTTTTCTGGTTACTGAGAAAGACTATGGAGATTTTGTATTGGAACTGGAGTACCAGGTTGACAGCCGAATGAATTCCGGAATACAATTCAGAAGCTTAAGCCTGCCCGAGTATCGTAATGGCAGAGTGCATGGGTATCAATACGAAATAGATCCTTCTCCACGAGGCTGGACAGGTGGTATCTATGACGAAGGAAGGCGCGATTGGCTGTATCCGTTAGATTTGAATCCGGCTGCCAAGATAGCTTTTAAACAAGGCCAGTGGAACAAAGTACGGTTGGAATGTATTGGAAATTCCATCAGAACCTGGATTAATGGCGTGCCCGCTGCTCACTTAATTGACGATCTTACTCCTAAAGGGTTTATTGCCTTGCAGGTACATAGCATTTCAAAAAAAGAAGAAGAAGGAAGGCAAATTAGCTGGCGCAATATCCGAATTCAGACGGGTAATATCCAGGCAACCCCTTTGCAGGGTGTTTTTGTTGTCAATACCATTCCCAATTATCTTTCAGACGCAGAGAAGAAAAATGGAGTGAGCCTTCTGTTTGATGGAACAACAACAAAGGGCTGGCGGGGTGTGTACAAAACGGGTTTTCCTGAGAAAGGCTGGCAGGTAGCCAATGGAGAACTTTCGGTATTGCCATCGGATGGGGGAGAGTCCACTAATGGCGGCGATATTGTTACCGATAAAACCTATGGTGCTTTTGTGTTTCAATTCGACTTTAAATTGAGCCCGGGCGCCAACAGTGGTGTAAAGTATTTTGTAACAGAAAAGGAAAAAAACACCGGCTCGGCTATTGGTCTTGAATATCAGATTTTGGATGATGCCAAACACCCCGATGCCAAATTAGGTGTGATAAACAACCGTACCTTAGCCTCCTTGTACGACCTGATCCCTTCGCTGCGCGAACCCAGAGCCAGAAAAGCCATCGGTGAATGGAACCGGGGGATGATTGTGGTACATCCGGATAACAGGATTGAGCATTGGCTAAACGGCTGGAAGGTATTGGAATTTCAACGTGGCGTGCCCTATTATTATGCGCTGGTTGCCCGTAGCAAATATGCTCAGTGGGCAGATTTTGGGATGGCACCCAACGGCCGTATTTTATTGCAGGATCACGGCGACCAGGTATCCTTCAGAAGCCTGAAAATACAAGAACTCAAATAACAGGGTTAGATTTTATTCAGCTACATAATCACTGAGATAGTTGTAGAGCGGCGTCAGTACCCCATTTTTTGTAAGGGTAGCGCGTTCAATTAATTTTGATGCCTTACCGTTCAGCATATCATCTAAAACAAATTTAATGAGCTGCTCCCCAAAATACCGGCTTGCATCGCGCGGTAACTCGTTGGGCAAATTGCTCACGGCCATTACATCAATAGATGTGCTTACATAAGGAGCTGTTTTTTGCAGCGTAACCTTGTCCACCCCATAAACAGGGTCTTCAATAGTCTGGCTTCCGATATTGATGGGGATAGAACCATTCAGGTCGTCAGAAACGTCCGCAATGGTTTCAATAATAAAATCGTCTCGGTGAATAACATCTCTTTCAAATAAACGCGGCGCATTTTTATCCCAATAGACACCGTTCATTAAAATATCAGTTTGGCTGGCAAAGGGAAGAAATTTACAATTGTAATCGCCGGGGTGGTTGTGATAGTCTTCCCGGGTGTAGCTTCCCGTTTTTTTGTGGGCATACAGGTCGGATCCTTTTAATTGCGTATAAACAGGATAGGTGAAACGCCGTACTAAATAATCGGTAGGATCTACTTCATGTACGCCCATCAGGTTCATAATTTCCTGCAATCCATGTGCCACACGTCCACTACCCGTAATTGCAATTTTTACATTAGGAATTTTCAGTCCAAAATACGTGTGTATCAGTTCTTTAAAACTTCGCTGCTGATATACCCGCCCCATGTGGTAGAGTCCGGTGCGGTTGCCATAAGCCATCATACCATTGTGAGCGCCTACAATGCCGGCAAAAAAACCAAACCCAATAATCCGTTGCCCGTCTTCGTGTTCCAGACATTCATAATCAATAAGCGTGATGTTTTTATCAAGAATGGCTTTTAGCATGGCGCAGTTATGGGGTTGTTTTTTCTTGGTATGCGAGAAAAAAAGGTAAGTTTTGTCGGGAATTAAGGCATGTGCTGGTACTTCTTTAATGCCCAACAAGATATCACAAGACTGCATGCTGTCTGTTACCGTAATGCCAGCCCGTTCGTATTCCCGATTGGCATAGCATCTTTCGGTACAAGGCTGTACGATAATTTTGATCTTGTTGTAATGGCGTTGCAGCCACCTGCATTGATCGGGAGTTAGGGCTACCCGGTTATCCTGCGGAACTTTTTCTTCTTTTATCAGGCCAATCGTTATCATATTCTATCAGCTTAAATAAATAATTGATCCAGATGAGTTTGCAATAATGCCCATGAACTGTCCCCTTCGTTTATAAAAGAGGGTTTCCTGTGCAGTGGGTATTACGGGTCTTCGTATATAAAGAGGCAATTTACTCATCTTAACAGACAAAATTAGGGTCTGTAAAAAAAATATGTTATTTTGCATAGGAGCCTGTAAGCAAACCGCAAGTATCCTTCAAAAATAGTGTTCCATCGGGTGGTGAAAAAACCAAGCAGTTTTAAGTTGGCGTATAGGAGCATTACAGGCATCGGATAAATTCAGTATCATGCTTATTTGGACAGAAGTTTTATTACGATTATTGTTAGCTTCATTTTTTGGCGCCCTGATTGGTTTGGAAAGAGAGCGCAAACACTGGGCTGCCGGACTGCGAACCCATATGATGGTATGTGTGGGAGCCAGCCTTGTTATGATTGTTTCGGCCTTTGGGTTTCGGGATATTTTGGGTACTGCCAATGTTACGCTCGATCCCTCACGTGTAGCCGCCCAAGTGGTTAGCGGAATTGGCTTTATTGGTGCCGGGGCAATCTTGTTTTCAAGGCAGGAAACCATTCGCGGGCTGACAACAGCATCCAGCATTTGGGTGGTAGCAGCCATTGGACTGGCAGTAGGGGGTGGGTTGTATTTTGCAGCAAGTGCCACTACCGTTATTGCATTAATTATACTTTGGGTGCTTAACTCTTTAGAAATTGATTTCTTTAGAAAGAGCGGTCAAAAAGAATTGAAGATTATTACCGACCTGAGCATCAGCAGTATTGACTTATTTAAAGACCTGCTCAATAGTGGGGGACTGAAATACCAAACGCTGACCATGGAAAAGGACGGTGAGCGCTTTGTATTTTTACTTAAGGGGCTTAACTTGGGAGCTACTGATATAGATGACCTGTTGAACGAACTAAAAAACAATCCATCTATAAAAAGTGTTATATGGGAATAGGCTACTCGTTTTTGATTAGCAGGTATGAGTAGAGCTAAAAACAACCGTTGAGGTATGCTGCCAACCTAAAAATAAAAAGAGGAAAATAATGCGAACATTCAAAAAAATATGGGATACAATTCTAAAAATAATCACCCCTCGAAAAAGCTGCTGTAAATAGCAAAAATAATTTATTGGTTTTTGGCTGGCTTATTGCAGAATCTTTGTAATATTGCAGCCCTGTTGTTGCAAAGCTACAAACAGGCAGGCCCAGATGGCGGAATTGGTAGACGCGCTAGACTCAAAATCTGGTTTCCGCAAGGGAGTGCAGGTTCGATTCCTGTTCTGGGCACGAAAAAGCGACTGTTTCTTTTGAGACAGTCGCTTGTCATTTATATCCTTGCCGAAGTCTAATTCAATACTTTTGAGTTGATTATGAAGGTATTACAATGATCTTTACCCTTAGAGCTGTAATCCTCAAAAAACTTTTCAGCGAGGGTTTCCCATCTGTCTGGGGCAAACTTTTACTTACCTTTGCAACACCAAAAACAACTTAAAAAGAAAAGTACACTCCGAGAAAGATGTAGCCATTTAAATGAATCCAATATGAATATAAAAAAGCATTATTTAGGTTCGAAACCCATCAAGTGCCTTGCACCTTGCCGAACTGGTATTCTTTTACTCCTGGTGATTTTGTTTTTATTCTTGCCCCGTATTGGGGTTGCGCAGCATCAGGAGAAACAACATTTCGATCGTTCTGGCAAAGAATGGTTCGCTGATGCCAAATTTGGAATGTTCATTCATTGGGGCCTGTATTCCGACCTGGCAGGAGAATGGCAGGGTTCTAAAAATGCGCCCACAATTTGGGGATATGATGCCTGGATTCAGCTTTTTGCCAATATCTCCGCTGCGGATTACAGAAAGGTAGCGAGTCGTTTCAATCCTGTAAAGTTTGATGCCAAAACAATTGTAAGTGAGGCCAAGAATGCCGGAATGAAGTATCTTGTTATTACCACAAAACATCATGATGGCTTTTGTATGTATGATAGCAAACTGACGAATTTTGATATCATGGACGCCACGCCTTTTAAGCGAGATCCGGTAAAAGAACTTTCGGATGAATGTAAAAAGCAGGGAGTTACTTTTTGTATCTATTATTCCATTCCCGATTGGCACCATGTAGAACTTCCTGCTCGTCTCAGCACTTATCGCTGGCATAGCCAACCAAAAGAAAATGCAGACCCCAATAAATATATTGACTACATGTGTGGGCAGCTTAAAGAGTTGCTAACAAAATACGATGCTAAAATGGTATGGTTCGACAGAGGAGACCCCACCACGTTTCATGAACCCGGAAAATCATACGCTACTGCAGTGAATGCAAAAAAGATTGTCGAAACCATTAAATCAGTTGATCCGAATATTCTAATAAATAATCGGTTGGATTCGGCCTACGATTTTATTACACCAGAACAGGAAATTCCAGATAATAGTAGCACAGTCTATTTTGAGAGTTGCATGACCATGGGAAAAGCCTGGGGGTACACCACCTATGACGAAACATTAAAGTCATCAAATTTACTAATTCGCAATATCTGCGATATCAGTCATAAAGGCGGAAATTTTCTTTTAAATATAGGGCCCAGAGGAGATGGATCGGTTCCCGCAGAGCAGTATAATCGGTTACGTGAAATCGGTACCTGGATGAAAATAAATGGAGAGGCAATTTATGGCACTCAGAAAAGCCCGTGGAGGGAGGTGCCTGATTGGGGACGAATTACCCGAAAAGGCAATACCTTGTATATGATTGTTTTTAAGCAACCTTCCATAGGGTTTGCTATTTTGAATAATATTAATGAAGTGCCGATTCGGGTACGCCAATTAAATAGCTCTCTGCCAACATTCGACCTTCGTCCGCGTATCCTGCGCGGTGGATTGTGGATGCTGGTTCAACAACAATTTGTACAATCAGATCCCATTGTATTTGCACTGGATTTTGCACCCGGAGTGCTGGATCGTATTGAAAAATGAAAAGCTGGCTTTTCGTTTTTACAATCCGCTTAGGTAGCAAAGGAAGTCGGGAGGGTTTTCTCGTCTTTCTCAAAGGCTTCGCGGGCACCTGGTTCCCAGATCGGATGGGTGTGTATCAAAAACGATTTTTTAAAAGGATACTCGAAAATAAATCACTTTTTTTGTTCCTGGTTCATTGCGGCTGTCACAAGTTTTACAAATAAAGGATGGGGGTTCTCAACGGTGCTTTTAAGTTCGGGATGGAACTGCACACCTATGAAAAATGGGTGATGGGGTAGTTCAATTATTTCAACCAATTTGCTTGCAGGATTCTGACCACTAATGATCATTCCGCCGATTTTATATTCTTCCAAATATCTATTATTGAACTCCCACCGATGCCGGTGTCTTTCGGAAATGAGGTTCTGACCATAAACGGTATGGGCAAGTGTACCGGGTGCAATAGCGCAGGGGTAGGCTCCCAGCCGCATGGTGCCTCCTTTTTCTGAAACGGCTTTTTGTTCTTCCATCAGGTCAATCACGGGATATTTTGTAAGCTCGTCCATTTCGGTGGAATTCGCATCCTGCATGCCTAATACGTTTCTTGCAAATTCAACCACGGCCATTTGCATTCCCAGGCAAATACCCAGGAAAGGGAGTCCTTGTTCTCTGGCGTATTTTATGGCCGTGATCTTCCCATCGGTTCCACGCAAGCCAAACCCTGGTGCAACTAACAATCCGTTTAAACCCGAGAGTGCTTCTGCCACATTGCCAGAGTTGATATTTTCGCTATGTAGTTTAACAATTTGTACATGACACTCATTTACAGCCCCGGCATGAATGAACGCTTCTAAAATAGACTTATAGGCGTCTTGCAGTTCGATATATTTTCCAATTAATCCAATTTTAACAGTACTTTTTGGATGTTTCAAGCGGTTCAGAAAGGCCTCCCATTTAGAGAGCTCGGGGTCGTTGATGCTGGTATAATTCATTTTTTTCAGGCAAATCAAATCGAGTTTTTCTCGTAACATTACCATTGGTACTTCATAGATCGTGGGCATGTCAATAGACTCGATAACGGCTTCCTGCTTCACATTGCAAAACTGGGCTACTTTTCTCCTGATTTCGACACTAAGTGGCCGTTCTGTACGACAAACAATAACATCGGGGCTTACTCCCTCCTGACTTAACATGCGAACGCTATGTTGTGTGGGCTTGGTTTTCAGCTCTTTAGCAGCAGATATATAGGGTATAAGCGTGAGGTGAATCACTACGGTATCTTCTTCGGGCAGTTCCCATTGCAGTTGGCGGATAGATTCTACAAAAGGCAGGCTTTCAATATCACCAATAGTACCTCCAATTTCGGTAATAACGATATCAAATTGTCCCTTACGCCCCAGCTCCAATATGCGGCGTTTTATTTCGTTGGTAATATGGGGTACTACCTGTACTGTTTTACCAAGGAAAGCGCCTTCTCTCTCCTTCGTGATGACTGTTTGGTAGATGCGCCCGGTAGTAACGTTATTGGCCTGCGAAGTGGGAGTATTCAAAAATCTTTCGTAATGCCCCAGGTCTAAATCCGTTTCGGCACCGTCGTCGGTTACATAACATTCTCCGTGCTCGTAGGGGTTCAAAGTGCCAGGGTCAACATTAATGTAAGGGTCAAATTTTTGTATGGTTACACGCAACCCCCTGCTCTGCAACAGTTTAGCCAATGAAGCTGCAATGATACCTTTTCCTAAAGAGGACGATACTCCTCCGGTTACAAAAATATACTTGGCCATACAATATGTCTTTCGAAAAAAAAATTGTTAAAATTGAACCTAAGAATTTAAAAAAGCCCCCATCAAAAGCGGTACTTATTTGTTCTAAATACATTTTTTCCAGGGAGCCGGAAGCGAAGATAAGTTAGTCGCCTGGTTTTTTTTACTGCGTTATAAAAAAAAGTTGGGTATCGCCTGTTGGAGGAGTAGCAGGTTATTGGGTTAGTTGTTTTTCAACAAAAAAGAAGACAAGGGGTAATAATGAACTTTTTGTAATTTCGCTCGATTTTTGCTGAAAAGACAATTAACAAATATACATGCATACACATAAACCTTTCAACCTTGTTCTGGAAGATGGCACCATTTTTCACGGGAAATCTTTTGGACACGAAACACCCGTAGCCGGCGAAGTAGTTTTTAGCACGGCGATGACAGGATACCCCGAAAGTTTAACAGATCCTTCCTATTTGGGCCAGTTGCTTACCCTAACTTATCCACTGGTAGGGAATTATGGTGTTCCGGACGATGCACTTCAAGACCAATTATCGAAGAATTATGAATCGGAAAAAATACAGGTTGCCGGTTTAATTGTTTCGGACTATTCCTTTCAGTACAGCCATTGGAACGCTGCAAAAAGCCTGAGTGAGTGGTTGGTAGAAAATAAAGTTCCTGGAATTTATGGGATTGATACACGGCAGTTAACCAAAATTGTTCGGGAAAAAGGTACGCTGAAAGGAAAGTTGGTCTTTCCGGGCGAAGAGGACATTGATTTTATTGATCCCGATGAGGAGAACCAGGTAGCTAAGGCAAGTTGTACCGAAGTGCTTACCTATGGTGTGGGCAAGCATAAGGTAGTCTTAGTTGACTGTGGTGCGAAACAAAACATTATCCGTTGTCTTCTAAAACGAGATACAACGGTCATACGGGTTCCCTGGGATTATGATTTTAACCACCTTGATTTTGATGCTGTTTTAATATCCAACGGACCCGGCAACCCAGCGTATTGCGAGGCCACTGTAAACAATATTCGTAAAACCATGCAAACCGGTACCCCCATCTTCGGTATTTGTATGGGAAACCAGTTGCTTTCTTTGGCAGGCGGAGCCACAACCTACAAACTCAAATATGGCCACCGCTCCCACAACCAGCCGGTTCAACTCTGTAATACCCACCGTGCTTTTATAACAAGCCAAAACCACGGTTATGCAGTAGATAACCATACGCTGAGCGATGCGTGGGAACCGCTCTTTATCAATATGAACGATGGAACTAACGAAGGTATCCGGCATAAAACCCAACCCTGGTTTTCTGCCCAGTTCCACCCAGAAGCGACATCAGGCCCCACCGATACTGAATTTCTATTTGATGTATTTTTAAATACGCTCACCCAAAAGAATAAATCGGTTCCGCAACTAATTGAAGAAGCTATGGATGCCAAACTGGTGAGGAATCAGGAGTATGGCGGTGCGGAGAAAGGTGCGGTGAAAAAGGTGTTGGTTTTGGGTTCGGGAGCCTTAAAAATAGGAGAGGCAGGCGAGTTTGACTATTCTGGTTCGCAGGCACTGAAAGCATTAAAAGAAGAAGGGGTTCATACCGTATTGATCAATCCCAATATTGCCACAGTACAAACCTCAGAAGGAATTGCCGACAAGGTATATTTTTTGCCAGTAACCCCCGACTTTGTAGAACGGGTTATTGAAAAAGAACGCCCCGATGGTGTATTTCTGTCCTTTGGTGGACAAACAGCCTTGAACTGCGGTGTAGCGCTGTACAAGGCTGGCATTTTTAAGAAATATGATGTCAAAGTTTTGGGAACTCCCGTGCAGTCCATAATTGATACTGAAGACCGCGAGATTTTTAATGAAAAATTAGCGGAGATAGGAGTCAATTATATCAAATCGGAGGCGGTTACCAACTATGACGACGCAAGAAAAGCTGCGCAGGAACTCGGGTACCCGGTTATTGTGCGGGCTGCTTACGCTTTGGGCGGTCTGGGGTCTGGCTTTTGTAATGATGATGAAGAACTGAAAGAAATTACTGACAAAGCCTTTGCCTATTCGCCACAAGTGCTTGTAGAAAAGTCGCTAAAAGGATGGAAAGAAATTGAATATGAAGTAGTACGGGATCGTTACGACAATTGCATCACAGTCTGTAATATGGAAAACTTCGATCCACTGGGTATCCACACCGGTGAAAGCATCGTGGTAGCTCCCTCACAAACCCTTTCCAATAGTGAATACCATAAATTACGGGAGCTTGCCATCCGCATCATCCGGCATATTGGTATTGTGGGCGAATGTAATGTGCAGTATGCACTCGATCCTTATTCTGAGGACTACAGGGTTATTGAGGTAAATGCACGTCTGAGTCGTTCCTCGGCACTCGCGTCCAAAGCCACAGGCTATCCCTTAGCTTTTGTAGCAGCGAAGTTGGGTTTAGGGTATGGGTTAACCGAACTGAAAAACTCGATTACCAAGGTTACGGCTGCTTTCTTTGAGCCTGCTCTTGATTATATTGTATGCAAAATACCCCGATGGGATTTGGGTAAGTTTCAGGGCGTTAGCCCTCAAATTGGCTCCAGTATGAAATCCGTAGGTGAAATCATGGCCATTGGACGCAGTTTTGAAGAAGTGCTACAAAAAGGGCTGAGGATGATTGGACTGGGCATGCACGGGTTTGTTACCAATAAAACTTTGTTTGCTGATGACCTGGACAAAGAATTATCCGAACCAACCGACAAACGTATTTTTCTGATCGCACAAGCGTTAGAAGCAGGGTATTCGGTACAACAAATCCATGAGTTGACAAGGATTGACCTGTGGTTTCTTTACAAACTGGCCAATATTAAAACGATCGAGAAGCAAATTTCTTCATTTGATAGTTTTGCAGAACTGCCAGATGCTTTGTTAACCGAAGCCAAAATGGCTGGTTTTTCAGATTTTCAACTTACCCGGCTGGTTACAAAATGCGAGATTAGTGAGCTGGAAGACAATCTGAAACTTACAAGGGCCTTCCGCAAATCCCGAGGCATTTTGCCAGTGGTAAAACAGATAGACACCCTTGCCGCCGAATACCCTGCACAAACAAATTACCTGTATCTTACCTATAATGGAGCAGCCAACGATGTTAAGTACCTGGGCGATCATAAATCCGTAGTTGTGTTAGGGTCGGGGGCCTATCGAATTGGTTCTTCGGTAGAGTTTGACTGGTGCAGTGTGAATGCCTTAACAACAATTCGAAACGAAGGTCTTCGCTCGGTGATGATCAATTACAACCCGGAAACAGTGTCTACCGATTATGATATGTGCGACAGATTGTATTTTGATGAACTCAGTTTTGAACGGGTAATGGATATCCTAGAGCTTGAAAATCCAAGAGGTACAATCGTTTCTACCGGAGGGCAGATACCTAATAACCTGGCGGTGAAATTAGCCTCGCAGAACGTACGCTTGCTGGGAACCCAGGCAAAAGATATTGACAGGGCAGAAGACCGCCACAAGTTTTCATCCATGCTTGATGAACTGGGTATTGATCAGCCCCGTTGGAAAGAGCTAACTACTTTTGAAGATGTTCACGAATTTGTTGAAAGAATTGGCTTCCCTGTTTTAGTACGCCCTTCCTATGTTCTTTCAGGCGCTGCCATGAATGTTTGCCACGATGTTTCGCAACTTGAGAATTTTCTTAAACTGGCAACAGAGGTTTCCAAACAACACCCCGTGGTTATTTCGGAGTTCATTGAAAGATGTAAGGAAATTGAACTGGATGCGGTTGCAAAAGAGGGTGAAATATTGCTCTATGCCATTTCCGAACACGTTGAGTTTGCCGGAGTACATTCGGGAGATGCTACCATTCAGTTTCCTCCTCAAAAAATATATGTGGAAACCATTCGCCGCATTAAAAATATAGCCCGCGAAATTGCCCGTTCGCTTCATATTTCGGGTCCCTTTAATATTCAATTTCTTGCAAAAGAAAATTATATTAAAGTAATTGAATGTAATTTACGTTCTTCCAGATCCTTCCCTTTTGTTTCAAAAGTATTAAAAATTAACTTTATTGAGCTGGCTACAAAAATAATGCTTGGTGTTCCGGTTGAAAAACCCGAAAGATCAGCCTTTGACCTCGATTATGTAGGCATAAAAGCTTCGCAATTCTCTTTTCATCGCTTGCAATTGGCCGATCCTATATTGGGTGTGGACATGGCTTCTACCGGTGAAGTGGGTTGCATTGGCGATGATTTTTCAGAAGCGATTCTCAAAGCACTGCTTTCCGTTGGGTTTAGAATTCCCTCAAAAAATATTCTGATTTCTTCAGGCGAAACGAAGTCGAAGGTGGAATTGCAGGAAGCTTGTAAAATCCTTTCGGAAAGGGGGTTTCAGCTATTTGCAACGAGAGGGTCTGCACAGTTTTTGGCAGATAATGGGATAGACAGCACCATCGTTCAATGGCCCGATGAAGAAGGCGATCGGAACGTAATAGCTATGATTGCTGAAAGAAAGTTTGATTTAGTAATCAATATTCCAAAAAATATTACAAAACGGGAATTGGCCAATGACTATTCGATTCGCAGGAGCGCAATAGATTTCAATATTCCCCTATTAACAAATGCAAGGCTGGCGTCTGCATTTATCATGGCTTTCGTTACAAAATCAGTAAACGACATAAAAATTAAAAGCTGGGACGAGTATTAAGAAACACGATCATTGTAGGTTTTAAAGGAGCCTGAGCTGTAGGCTACAGCCTGCGAAACAAAGTTTTTGGTTTTTAAGACGCGGTAGATTGAGTTTCTACCACACCCCCTGTAACGGTATATTTCATTACTTCAGCCGCATTGATATTTTCTATTTTTTTTACCCGTTCTTTGGGTAAGATGTACAGCTGCCCCGCAAAATTGTAAGCTTGGGGCACATAAACACCCACCATATCGGCTCCCATATTAAACTTTTCCATTTCTTCATCGGTTAAAAAACCTACAATCCAAACATCATTGGCAAATACGTTGGCCAGAACAGCTGTTTTAAATTTTTTCTTTTCGCCACCAAAAGCCTGTAAAAAATCCTTAATTGCCGTGTATAATATCTTAATGCCAGGGGTACGCTCTAACCAGTGATCAAAAAAATTAATGAGACTGCCCATGATAAAATAGCTGCTGACCCAGCCTACGAATATGATAAAGGCAATGATAATAATGAAACCCAAACCACGATAGTCAAAAAAAGGTCTCAGGAAGCTGTCAATCCAGTCAAATATAAAATACAGCACATAGCCTGTTAGCGCAATGGGTGCCAAAATAATCAGACCCTGCATAAAATAACGGAATAGGGTTTTGAACAACCCGTCGGCTTGTTTGTTGAATGTCTGCTGATTCATAAAAGCGCAAGATAGTATATAGTAGCCTAATGCAGAAAGAGACGGATAAAAATTATTCGTCCCTTTTTATCCGCCATTCGCCGAAATGCGTTTGGATACAAGAAAACGGTTTTCTAACCTTGTTAAAAATTTTTGAAAAAAAGCAAAAAAAATGTTTGGAAACTTTGGCAACTTAAAAAGTTTTCTTAGTTTCGCACCCCGAAATGCTACAATCGAACGACAATAGAACCCGAATCATACAAAAAGCACTTGAGCTGTACATGCAGTTTGGTATTCGTAGTGTGAGCATGGATGAGATAGCCAATGCTACCGGGATGAGCAAGAAAACGATTTACCGTCATTTTGCCAACAAAAATGAGTTGGTGATGGATATGGTAAAAATGACGCTTCAACGAAACTCTCAGCAACAGGATTGGGAAATTAAAACAGCCGAAAATGCCATACACGAGAGTTTCTTAGCAATTGATCAGACAATGGAATTATTTCGTAAAATGAACCCCTTGTTGATCTATGATTTAAAAAAGTACCACCCACAAGCGTATAAAATTTATTCTGAGTTTAAATCGGAACGGATGTACAAAATAATCCATGCAGGGATTGAGCGGGGCATTGCGGAAGGGCTTTTTCGGGCAGATTTGAATGTGGAAGTAGTAACACGATATCGGGTGGAAACCCTCCTGATTCCTTTTAACCCCGAGTTTTATAATAAAGTTAATATCGGGCTCGACGAAGCCAGTAAAGAACTATTTTACCTGTTTCTTTTCGGAATTGCTTCTGCAAAGGGATCAAAACTCATTGAAAAGTATAAAAAAAATAAGAACGTATCCTATGCATAGTATTAAATGGGTGGGTCTATTCCTATTGGTTGGACTGTTTCACACGGGCTACGGCCAGGACACCATTATAGCGCCGGTATATGATCCGGGAAAACTGCCCGAGGTTCATCATTTTTCGTTAAAGCAGGCATTAGACTACGCCCAAAAAAACAACGTACAGGTAAAAAATGCATTGTTGGATGTAAGTTTGCAGGAGCAGGTGAACAAAGAAGTTACCGGCCGAGCCTATCCCCGTATTACGGGTAGTGCGAATCTTACCTACAACCCCGGAATTATGCGTCAGCGTATTCCCAACTTTTTTGCACCTGGCGTTATTGGCGTGTTGGCGCAGTATGGCGTAAAAGACAAAGACGGAAACCCTATCGTTTTTGACCCCAATTTTGATTATGGATACATAGAAATGGCATTCGGTACGCCCTGGACCTCCAATGCCGGCGTTTCCCTGAGCCAATTGCTTTTTGACGGGCAGGTTTTTACTGGCTTACAGGCCCGAAAAACCTTAATTGATTTTCAGAAAAAAAATATCGAAGTAACCTGGGAGCAAGTACAAACGAATATTACAAAAATATATTACCAGTTAGTGGTTAGTCGTACTCAAATTGCCCTGCTCGACACGAACATCGCTTTAGTGCGGAAACTGCAGCACGACATGAAGATTATGTACGATAATGGGTTTGCAGAAAAATTGGACATTGATAAGCAAACCGTACAATTGGCCAACCTGCAATCAACAAAAACAAATGTGCTGAACCAAATTATTAATGGTTACACAGGCTTGAAAGTTTTAATGGGAATGCCTGTGAATGATCAACTGGTACTTACAGATAGGCTCACGGACGACATGATAAAGGCCGGTATTTTAGAAGCCCTTGATTTTGATTATAGAAAAAGAAAGGATTATCAATATGCTTTGCTGGGAGAAAAATTGGGTGAATATGATATTCAGCGATATAAACTTAGCAAGATTCCAACATTATCATTAAGCTCCAACTATACAAA